>JAYPMN010000245.1:0-2603 GCA_038129925.1 Flavobacteriaceae bacterium | reverse complement strand
AGCGGACCAGTGCAACAGAAAGCAAGTACAGTTCGGCTGTAGTGAAATCAGGTAAACTCTATGCGGTGCAACGCCAAGTAGTTCTACAATTAAGGGTTGCTCGCCCAATGTAGACGGGTAGGTGGCTAGAATGTAAAAGTAATTTTACATCCAGATAAATGATAAGACTCGACAGAATCCGGCTTATCGGCCTGCATTTTTTTATTCTATAAAAAATGAAAAAGTTGCACTTCCGTAATTCCGAGAGTAGTCAAATCCTTCAACTGAAGAAAGTTCTATTTTATTGAAGTGTTCAATGATGAGTTGTCCTTCCTTGTCCAGTCTTTTTTGAGCTAGATCAACTAATGACTTATATCTTTCTAATTCAAATGCATAAGGCGGATCAGCAAAGATTAAATTGTATTTGGATTGGTCGTTTTCTAGAAAGGTCAAGCAATCTTTTTGAACCACTGCGATATTCAAAGAGAGAGCGGTCGAAGTGCCTTGAATAAATCGGATGCAGTGCATATTCTTATCTACGGCAGTAAGTTGTGTGACACCCCTTGAGCCAAATTCATAACTGATACTTCCTGTACCTGCAAATAAATCGAGTATGCTTAATTTATTGAATTCAACTTGATGTTGAAGAATATTGAATAAGGCTTCTTTTGATCGGTCTGTGGTTGGCCTTACGGGTAATTTTTTAGGTGCGACAATTCTTCTTCCTTTATGGATCCCCGAGATAATACGCATCAGATATAGGATTGAGCAAAAAAAGGAGCTGGATGCTGTTCCATCTCGAGTGAGCTACAAGTTTCACTCTCCTCAAAACAGATATTAGAATGATATTGTGCTATGGCTTTATAATAACTATCAAAAGCCTGTATTTGTCCAAAAAAAATAATTTGGAAGGAATCAGAATTGAGTTTGTACTGTTCCACTACAAAAAACAGATAGTAGAGAAATTCATCTTCGTTTTTTACCCTGAAATGATTTTGAAATAAAATTGATTCCTTTTCGCTTAAGTATAAGTCCATTCCACCTTGTTGGAGATGAACAAAAAGTTGATGACCTTTTTCAGGAACTTTTGACAAAACTCTTACCTCATTATAGAGAAGTGAATTGTAGTGACACAAGCTGCTTTCACTAATTTCATTATTGATAATTTCCAGTCTGGATTTGGGTAAAGCATAAATATTTACGCTATGTTCTTCTTTAAGCTCATCAAAATTAATTACTGAATCAGTGTTCATTTTTCCAAGAAAACGCAAATAGTTAGGAAGAAGGTTTTTGTCAAAAAAAACTGTTGGAACAAAGGTTGAGGGCTGATGATAAGAAACGATTTGTGTTTTCTCAAAAGTTCCTTTAGGGTAGAACTCCAGCAATTCGGTAAGTGCGGACTTAAAATCTTGATCTCCGTTAGGAGTAGGGATAAATTCTGTTTTGGAAGAGGTACAAAAAGAAAATCCATCCACAAATAAGTGAATGGATGAATCTGTAAATGTTATGCTATTATTCTTGCTTGGCATCAAAAATGGTCGGCCAGTTTCCGTTAGTACTCACATTACTCAATGAGCCTAAAACAATTGCAGGACCATTAACACCGTCCACAGAAACTGTTTCGTTTTCTTGTTGGACAAAATCGGCATTCTGATCAAAAAGGATTACATCCTTGGACACCTTGACCTCAAAGACTGGAACATTGTAGCCATTCTTATTGATAACCTCTGCGTTGATAGTAAACATGCTATCTCTAACTCCATCGATTGGAATATAGGCCATATCTTGATAGCGATTTGTGTTTTTGAAAAGAGAATCTTTTACCGAAACCGTACCTAATGTATCAATCACGATGACTTCACGAAGCATATCGATACGATAGGTTCTGTCATATTCCATATAAGAGGAATCTCTTTTTTCAATTAATGTAAAGTAACCCTCATCTACAAATTTGACTAAGCTATCAAAATTGTTAGAAAAAGCACCTTTAACATCTTTATAAGCAATTTGAGACTTGCGTATATCTTTTAAACGGTCAATGACTTTTGCATAGCGCTCATTTTTTGTTTGGTTGAATTTGATAGGTCCATTGATAGAGTCATAAATCTTGTATGCAAAAAAGATTGATGCAATCCACAAAACGATTTGAACACCTAATTTCATTGTATTATTTTATTGATAAAAAACAAAACTACAATTTTTTTTGAATCACAAAAGTATTTAAAATGAATTATATTTAATGACTTGATAGAATCCATGACTCCAGAAAAATTTCGTTTACAACTTGAAGCAAGTTTTGGTTTTGAACCTACTGAATCACAACGGCTCTGGTTTCCAGCCATCGCAAATTTTATTTTTTCCAAAAAACAGAACTCGGCTTTTCTTCTCATGGGTTATGCGGGCACGGGCAAGACAACTTTGATTAGTGCTTTAGTAAAGGATATCCAGAAAGCAAGTTTTAAAATTGTTCTTATGGCTCCTACAGGCCGAGCCGCCAAAGTGATGACTACTTATTCTAAAATTTCTGCTAGAACCATCCACAAACAGATCTATTATACCAAAGCAGAAAAAGGGGGTAAAATGAGTTTTCAGCTTAAACCCAATAAATATAAAAAAACACTTTT
>JAYPMN010000244.1:0-2607 GCA_038129925.1 Flavobacteriaceae bacterium | reverse complement strand
GAAGAAAATGAGGAAATATACATTTACGGAGCATTCAATAATTTTGAGTTAAATGAGCTCAATAAAATGCACTACAATCCAGCACTAGAACTTTACGAAGGGGTCTTGTTATTAAAGCAAGGATTCTACAATTATAAATACGTTCTCAAGCAAAATGACATACTGTTAAAAAACACGCTTAGCGGTTCCCACTCATTAGCCGAAAATGACTACCTTATATTATTGTATTACAGGAATATAGGAGGACGATATGACGCCCTAGTAGGTGTTGGGAGAGCAAATTCATTTGAATTACAAAATTAGGCTTGAAAAATTTGTTAACCCATTGATTTTTATTACCTTTACTAATCCTATAAGGTTGAAATTAGATCGTGTGATACAACAAATAACAAAAGGTATAAAAATCTCCGTGGAGACTAAGTTTGAGGGTAGCTTCTTAAAAGACCAAATTCTTCACCATGCCTTTATGTATTTTATCACCATTGAAAACCAGAGCAAAGACGTGGTGCAGTTACTTTCACGCCACTGGAAGATTCTAGAATCTGTAAGTCGCCCTCAGTACATTAACGGAAACGGAGTCGTGGGCAAGAAACCTGTAATCAAACCTGGAGAAAGCCATACCTACCAATCAGGAAGCCTCATCTCTTCCCCTCTAGGGTCTATGACGGGGACGTACATTATGATCAACTTTTCTACAGCTAAAAAGTTCAATGTTGACGTTCCAAGCTTTAAACTTAGTGTCCCCTACATACTCAATTAAGCTTCTCTAATTTTTGTTGTTTTAAGATTTTAATCAATACTTTTGATTAAAATTTAAACCTATGGCTCATAGTATTTCTCAAGTTCCTTACCCAAGCAACGAACCCATTTTAACTTATGCGCCTGGCAGTATTGAAAAGAAAGAAGTGCTGGAGATATACAGTCAATTATACAATTCCAGTATGGATATCCCGATGAGAATTGGAGACCAAGATATCCGAACAGGTGATACTGCTAGCATGCATCCCCCACACGACCACAAACACAGTTTGGGAACTTATCACAAAGCAAGTTCAAAACACATAGACCAAGCCATAAAAGCTTCTTTAGATGCCAAGCATGCATGGAGTCAAATGCCATGGGAATCTAGAGCATCAATTTTTTTGAAGGCAGCTGAACTCGTTGCTGGTCCCTATCGCGCCAAAATTAATGCGGCTACTATGTTGGCGCAATCCAAAACTATTCATCAAGCGGAAATTGATGCCGCCTGTGAATACATCGACTTTCTTCGTTTTAATGTTGCTTTTATGCAAGAAATCTATGAAAGTCAACCCGAAAACAACCCTGGGATTTGGAACAGACTGAATTATAGACCCTTGGAGGGATTTGTCTATGCCGTTAGCCCTTTCAACTTTACAGCTATCGCAGGAAATTTGTGCGCTAGCGTAGCCATGATGGGCAATACAGTTGTGTGGAAGCCCAGTGATCATCAAATTTTTTCTGCCCAAGTGCTGATGGAAATATTTAAAGAAGCCGGTTTGCCAGATGGCGTTATCAATATGGTTTTTGGAGATCCAGAAATGATAACCAATAAAGTACTTGAAAGTCCTGAATTTGCTGGAATTCATTATACAGGGTCCACTGAGGTTTTTAGAGGTATTTGGAGAAAAATTGGTACTCATATTGCCCGCTATAAATCCTATCCCAGAATCGTAGGTGAAACGGGTGGTAAAGATTTTATCGTAGCGCATCCGTCTTCAAATCCGCGAGAAGTCGCTACTGGAATTATAAGAGGAGCCTTTGAATTTCAGGGACAAAAGTGCTCTGCTGCCTCAAGGGTATACCTGCCAGAATCCTTAGCTGAAGAAGTAATTGAGTTTGTTAAAACCGAACTTAAAACAATCAAAATGGGATCTCCTGAAGACTTTGAAAACTTTGTTACAGCCGTCATTCACCGAGCCGCTTTTGACCGATTGGCAACTGCCATTGAACAAGTGCGTAAAGACAGTGATGCTGAAATTATTGCAGGTGGAAACTATAACGACAGCGTAGGTTATTTTATCCAACCTACGGTAGTTCGTACCACCAACCCTCAATACACCACCATGACCAAAGAATTGTTTGGTCCTTTGGTGACTTTATATGTTTATCCTGATAAAGAATGGATAAAAACACTCCAGCTTGTGAATGAAACTTCTGAGTATGCCCTTACAGGAGCAGTCTATTCACAGGATCGCTACGCTTTGGAGGAAGCCTTAAATGCACTGGAAAATGCTGCGGGTAACTTTTACATCAATGATAAACCCACAGGGGCAGTAGTAGGACAACAGCCTTTTGGCGGTGCTAGAGGATCAGGCACAAATGATAAAGCTGGTTCTGCTTCAAACTTACTCCGTTGGGTTTCCCCTCGCTTAATCAAAGAAACCTTCGTTCCTTCAAAAGACTACCGCTATCCTTTTTTAGGAAAATAAAACTGTAACATTTGACTTTGTTTCTCGTCTACATATTAGACTCAAATTGAAAAACAAATGAAAAAATTAGCATTTATCTTATGCTTTTATATTGGATTGGGTTTTGCTTTAGCCCAAAATCAAGAAGATCCTGATGTCAGTTATCGGGTTGAAAAGG
>JAYPMN010000243.1:0-2608 GCA_038129925.1 Flavobacteriaceae bacterium | reverse complement strand
CCAGATTTGATTTTTAAAGTTCAGATTGCTGCCAGCAAGAATCGCATTGCTGCAAAAGGTTATAATTTTAAAGGTTTATCTCCCATTAGTAGAGAAAAATCGGCTAAGCTGTATCGGTATTTTTACGAGAGCTCTATGAGCTATGAAGAAGTACAGCAACATTTAAAAACAGCTAAAAGTAAAGGCTATACAAATGCATTTGTTGTGGCTTATCACGGCAACAAAAAAATATCAGTTAGTGAAGCACTAGAGTTGATGAAATGATGTTCTTCTGAAAATAATTTCTAAATTTGTATAGTACTGTTAAACGCTCAATTTTGAATATATCACGCGAAGTAAAAACTGCAATCCTCATCCTGGGTTGCGTTGCCATTTTTATTTTTGGATTCAATTACCTCAAGGGGGCTTCTCTTTTAGACAATAGTAAAGTTGTTTCGTCACTTTACCAAGACGTTGAGGGGCTCGTCATCGGTGCTAATGTTACCATCAACGGTTTAAATGTAGGTAAGGTAAGAAATATAGATTTTGATGAAAACTACGATAAAATTAAAGTCACCTTCAGCTTGAGAAACGATCTTAATTTTTCAAATCAAAGTACGGCTCAACTCTATGAGGCGGGTCTCATCGGTGGAAAAGCTATAGCTATTTTGCCTACTTACGATCAGGGAAGTGAGGTAAAGACAGGAGATGTGTTGCCTTCAGAGATTAAACCTGGTTTAACAGAACTGGTCAATCAGCAAATTGCCCCTTTACAAGACAAAATTGAGGGACTTTTGTCTTCTGCTGATTCTCTTTTTGCCGGTGTGAGTAATGTGATGAATTTCCAAACTCAAGCAAATTTAAAATCGGCACTTGAAAGTTTAGCTGAAAGTGTAAATAATGTAGCAGAGCTTACCGAAAACATGAATAGGGTAGTTGTGCAAAACGAAAAAAACTTTAAAGGTACCATGAACAATTTAGAAGATACCTCCAAAAATTTAAGTCAACTTACTGATTCTCTAAATCAAATGCCCCTAGGCGCTACAATTGAAAATTTTGAGCAAACATCAGCCGATTTAAAAATGGTTATTTCTCGTTTGAACAGTGGAGAGGGCTCGGCAGGTAAGTTACTCAATGATGATAACTTGTACAATAAACTATTGGGCTCATCAGCTGCTTTAGAGGCCTTATTAAATGATCTGAAAGCTAATCCCAAAAATTACGTGCACTTCTCCATATTCGGAAGAAAAGCCAATACTACAAGACCCAAAGAATAATCCTTATGGGCTATTTGCCAAATTTTATCTTCTTGTGTTTGCTTGTTTTGGGTGGAGGTTTTTTTACGCGAAATATTTTACAAATAAAAAGAAATATTCTACTCGGAAAAGAAGCAGGAAGAAACGATCAGAAGTCTGAGCGTTGGAAACACATGATTCGGGTAGCCTTGGGCCAATCTAAAATGGGTGTGAAGCCTGTGGCAGCAGCACTTCATTTGGTTGTGTACATAGGGTTTATTATAATTAACATCGAACTGCTGGAAATCATTCTCGATGGACTACTAGGCACTCACCGACTTTTTGCTCCTCGATTAGGGAGTGTTTACGATTTTTTGATTGGAAGTTTTGAAATATTGGCCTTACTCGTATTAATTGCGGTAATTTTCTTTTGGACCCGTAGAAATCTAGTTAAGATTAAACGTTTCTGGAAACCAGAAATGAAAGGTTGGCCCAAAAGGGATGCTGATTATATTTTGTATTTTGAAGTTGTCCTTATGCTTCTTTTTCTTTCAATGAATGCAACAGATGCTTTGCTTCAACACCAAGGTGCTCAGTCTTACACAAAAGCAGGAAGTTTTCCGGTATCTCAGTTTATAATGCCCCTTTTTGACGGCTTAAGGCTTAATACTTTAATCCTTTTAGAACGAAGTTTTTGGTGGACACACATTATTGGAATTTTAATTTTTTTAAACTACCTCTATTATTCCAAACACCTTCATATATTCTTAGCATTTCCCAATACATTTTATGCCAATTTAGAGTCTCAAGGCAAGTTTAGTATTGATATTGATATTAAAAGAGAAGTGTTGCACATGTTGTTTCCAGAAAAAGCTGCTACTGAGCCTGAGACCAGTTCACCGCCAGATAAATTTGGAGTGAGTGATGTATTCGATTTAAAGTGGATTCAGCTTATGAATGCTTACAGCTGTACTGAATGCGGTCGTTGTACTGAAGTTTGTCCAGCAAATCAAACTGGGAAGAAGTTATCTCCTCGAAAAATTATGATGGATACCAGAGATCGTTTAGAGGAGGTCGGTAAAAATATCAATGTGAATAAAGGAGTCTTTGAAGACGACCAGAAACAGTTACTAAATGACTATATTAGTCCAGAGGAGTTATGGGCATGTACCTCATGTAATGCATGTGTTGAAGCCTGTCCGGTTGCCATTGACCCTTTGTCAATTATCATGGATATGCGACAGTATTTGGTTATGGAGCAATCAGCGGCTCCTCAGGAGCTTCACGCAATGATGGGCAATCTCGAACATAATGGGGCTCCATGGCCGTTTAGTAATCAAGACAGTATGCAATGGCCACGGGAACAATAAGATGAGATTAAATTTATGGACCCA
>JAYPMN010000242.1:0-2621 GCA_038129925.1 Flavobacteriaceae bacterium | reverse complement strand
TTTTTACTTCTTTTTCATAGTCGATAATCTCCCAATAAATTTGCCTGGGCGAGATTGATCCGTTGGCCAACCAAGCTGATAACTTTGAACTGTAATCAATACCCAAGAGCCCATTTCTAGTTTGCTTGTAGTAGGACAGTTTATTTGTATCCCAAAAATAATGATCTAATCTTCTTTTAGCCTGCTCACTTCCCCCTTTAAATGGGAATGCAGAATTGGGATGCTGTTCTATCTGTTCCAATCCTAAATCCGCGAGAGTGGGTACTTGAAAAGTATGTTCTAAAAGATTATCCTCAGGCATTAAAGTAATTTCAGGGAGCACTTTTCGAACAGCACTCCTCTTTTCACACTGTTTTCTAAAAAGTGTAAAAACCTCTGGTAAGTCGTTTAATTCGAAGGGAATGTCTTCAGGGTGAAATAGAAATTGATCGTAATGAGAATAGAATTCAATCTCCTTATCCAAAGTAGCTCTTAAATTATGTTCTACCAACCGTTCCTCTCGAGTCCATTCTTTTTGCAAGAAAATTTGAGAAACATTTAATCGATCAACCCAGTCAGGTATCCCTTCTTCGGGTGGTCTATTATCTATTATTAAACTGAAGTTTAAATCGGATAAGGATCGTTGTAATTCCAACACACTTTCAATTAAAAACTGAGCTCTAAAAGAGGCTGTTTTGGGGAAGCCCCATCGAGTAATGGAGTAGTGTCGAGGATCAAAACTGTAGTAAGCCACCACCTTTAATCCGGATTGTTTTGCTAAAGTTAATGATTGCTGATCAAAAATTCTCAAATCATTTCGCAACCATACCATAGCGGTTGTTTCTTTCTTTTTCACCGAATAACAATTTTTTTGTTACAAGATACTAATTCAAAACAAAAAAGATCGTCCCCTCACAGGACGATATTTAAAAATAAACCTCAATGAGTTATTGGTTAATTACTAATTAAATTTTACATCACACGTCAGTTTAGTGCTCTTCAAAATTAAATAAGTCTTCAAATAAATCTCCTTGACCTACCCCACCAGTTGGAAAAGTATCTACTGTATAAAAATCAAAAGAAAACTGCCAAGGGTGTTCTTCATTTTGTGCAAATAGGATTGAGGTTACAAATACAAATAGTGTGAAGAAAATTAGGGAACCTTATTTTCATAGATTAAGTTTTCATCATTTTAGGATTTGGGACCTTAGAATTTTTTCCTAAGCTTTCTAACTTATAAAAAAGTTTTAAAAGTTGTAGTTTTTGAAAATATTTTTTTAAGTAGAACTACAGCAAAAAAGATTATTCCTGAAAAAAGGCTTGTTTTACGATTTGTTGGATCTACATCGTTGACTGCAATATTTTACCTCGTCCCAATTTAACTCCCATTTTTTCCTCCAAGAAAAGGGTCGAGAACAAATTGGACAAATTTTTTGAGGCAGGTCTCTCTTGTTAACTCGCTTGGGCATTAAGCGCTGATTTATAGGCTGTCAAACAACGCTCTCTTGCAAATTTGTGATCGACTATAGGTTGGGGATAGCTTAATTCTTGATAGTCAGGCACCCATTTTTTGATGTAGTCGTGTTGCTTGTCAAATTTTTTAATTTGCTCAGTAGGATTAAAAATTCTAAAATAAGGAGCGGCATCTACACCACAGCCTGCTACCCACTGCCAATTCCCAACATTACTTGACATTTCGTAATCAAGGAGTTTTTCGGCAAAATAGGCTTCTCCCAACCTCCAGTCAATGAGAAGGTGTTTACACAAAAAACTTCCCACCAACATTCGCACTCTGTTGTGCATAAAACCGGTTTCGTTTAATTGTCTCATACCTGCATCTACAAACGGGTATCCTGTTTTTCCCTGGCACCATTTTTCAAATTCCTCTGGATTATTTCTCCACTCAATCCTGTCGTATTGCGGTTTAAAACTTTGATTTATCGTATGTGGGAAATGCCAAAGTATTTGCATAAAAAATTCTCTCCAAATTAACTCTTTAAAAAAAGTTGGATTTTCGATAGCAGATGATCGTTTTACCATTTCACGGACACTCAAAGTACCAAAGCGAAGGTAGGTACCCGTTCGAGTAGTTTTATCTACCGCAGGAAAATTTCTTGTCTCCTCATAGGATGTAATAACTTCGTCGTTAAAAATATACTTAGGCTGAGCAACAGTTGAAGGTGTAAATCCTAGATCGTTGAGGCCCAATTTAGGTAAGCTCAATTGAGCGAGTTGATCCAAGTGGTTTTCAGATGGATATTGAGTGAGTGAAGTTTTTGCGAAATGTTCTAACCATTTTCTAGAATATGGAGTATACACTCTGTAAGGAGTACCATCGTCTTTAACAACTTCGTCTTTTCCAAATATTACTTGGTCTTTATAAGTCTCAAAAGTAATGTTGTGCTCCATAAGCAAGGCCTTGATAGAGGCGTCTCGTTCTGTAGCATAAGGCTCATAATCTTCGTTACAAACTACTTTATCAATCGACCATGTCTGAATCAATTTTTTAAAAATAGCCTTAGGGGTACCATGATACATTCCAAGACTGCATCTGTTCCTCTTCATAGCGTTATCTATGGTACCCAAGGCTAATAATATAAACTCTAAACGAGCATCACTTTTTGGTAGCTTTTTTAAAATAT
>JAYPMN010000241.1:0-2637 GCA_038129925.1 Flavobacteriaceae bacterium | reverse complement strand
AGCAACCCAATGCCCTGCCATTAAGATTCCACTGATAAAGGCTGTAAATCCTTCTCTTTTAAAGTCTAAAAGAATGCGCTTTTTCTTCCAAATTACGTAGATCAACAGCAATACAAAGGCGACTACGGCTCTCGACCAAATGGTTAGGGGTGGGGGTAAGTTAATATAACGCCCCAAAGTTCCAGAAGTGGAAACACATAGCATGGCGACATTCAATAATATAAAATGGAGGTAATTGTTTTTTGACATAGAGTTTAAGAAGGACAAATTGAATTAGACCTATGGTAATCAGTACTACCGCAGTCATTGAATGTACTTTTTGTGTAGTCAAGATAGTTTATTTCACTTTATTTTTACCCAAACGGCTTCTTTTCCGTTGAAATCGTTAAAAAAAAGAAGGATGTGTTTGTTTTTTTAAAAAGCTATGCTACATTTGTTCCGATTTAAAATTCATGAAATATAATTTTTCTTATAACAACGCATTCTATTACTTCTATAACGAAGCTAAGGGGACTTTGTAGTAAGATCATTACAACATATACAATTAAGAGTCCTGATTTTTTCGGGACTTTTTTTTTGAATTAAAATGGAAGACAAACCAAAAATAGCGATACAAGGAAACCGAGGTTCGTTTCATCATGTGGTGGCTAAGAACTACTACGGAGCGGATTTTTCTCTTGTAGTGTGTGAGACCTTTAACGATTCAGTAAAGGCCCTACTCAATGGTTCAGCAGATCAAGCAGTCATGGCGATTGAAAATTCAATAGCAGGTTCTATTATTCCCAATTATGCTTTGATTGACCGCAATAAACTTGCTATAGTTGGCGAATACAGTTTGAGTATCCACCACCATTTGATGGCCTTAAACGGTCAACAAATTGAGGACATCAAAGAGGTTCATTCCCATCCGATGGCTTTATTACAATGTCAGGATTTTTTCCATCAATACCCTCATATTCGTTTAGTTGAGTCGGAGGATACGGCTGACGAGGCCCGACGTATTTCAGAGCATCAACTCAAAGGTATTGGAGCAATTGCCAGTCAGGAAGCGGCAGAACTCTACGGAATGGATGTTTTAGCTTCTTCCATTCAAACGATCAAAAACAACGTAACCCGATTTGTAATCATCCAAAAGAACGGTCAGTTAATTGCTGAATACAATATCAACAAGGCTGCTTTAAAATTTATATTAGACCACCAAAGAGGAAGTTTGGCTGCAGTACTCAACGTAATGAGTGACTGCCAGCTGAATTTGACCAAGATTCAATCCCTACCGGTAATTGAAACTCCAGGGAAATACTCCTTTTTTGTGGACGTTACTTTCGATGCGTTTTCCAATTATAACAAAGCTCGAAAACTGATTGCCATCATGGCTTCTGAATTTAAAATTTTAGGTGAATACACCCAACACAAGATATGAAGACAACAGCAAGACGTTTAGAAAGTGTACAAGAATACTATTTCTCTAGAAAATTGAGAGAGGTCGCAGCTCGAGTAAAGGCGGGTCAACCCATCATCAATATGGGGATAGGTAGTCCTGATTTACCTGCTCATCCCTCCGTAATTGCTGCATTAGAAAAATCACTTTCTCATCCAAGAGCGCATATGTATCAAAGTTATCAGGGGCTTCCTGAACTGCGAGAGGGAATTAGTGATTTTTACAAAACACATTATCAAGTAACATTGGATCCCAATTCAGAAGTTTTACCACTGATGGGATCAAAAGAGGGAATAATGCATATATCCATGGCTTTTCTAAACCCTGGGGATCAAGTATTGATTCCAAATCCAGGGTATCCAACCTATGCTTCTGTAACACGGTTGATGGAAGCTGAAGCTGTTTACTACGATTTGGTGGAGCGCAATAATTGGCAGCCTGACTTCACTGCACTTGAAAAGTTAGAAACTGCTAAGGTAAAAATCATGTGGGTCAACTATCCTCATATGCCGACGGGAACTGACGTTGACCCTGCTGTTTTTGATAGGTTAATAGCTTGGGCAAAAGCGCGAGAAATTTTACTGGTCAACGACAACCCTTACAGTTTTGTCTTGACCGATAAACCTCAAAGCATCTTGTCTCGTCCTGGAGCCAAGGAGGTTGCGCTCGAATTGAATTCTTTGAGTAAATCGTTCAATATGGCTGGTTGGCGTGTGGGTATACTGAGTGGGAAAGCAGCGACCATAAAGTCCGTACTCAAAGTAAAAAGCAATATGGATTCAGGGATGTTTTATGGGATTCAACAAGGAGCGATAGCAGCTTTAAAAATGAATCAATCTTGGTTTGATGAGCTGAATCAAATTTACCGAAGGCGCAGAACTCTGGTTGAGAAATTAGCAAATCGATTAGGCGCACATTTTGATCCAAACAGTGTAGGGCTTTTTGTCTGGGCGAAGTTACCTCAAGAAGCAAAAGGCTCTGAAATCTATATCGATAAGATTTTGGATGAACAGCATGTCTTCATTACCCCTGGGACTATTTTTGGATCTCAAGGAGCGGGTTATATTAGGTTTTCTTTGTGTGTTCCTGAAGAAACAATAGTTGAAGTTTTAAAGCGATTTGAATCATGAATATAGGAGTGATTGGTTTGGGATTGATAGGTGGTTCATTTGCTTTAGCAGCTAAGGAGCATCTGGAGG
>JAYPMN010000240.1:794-2658 GCA_038129925.1 Flavobacteriaceae bacterium | reverse complement strand
GTAGTCATCCATCCTCCTGATTTTGGAAGTGCCTTTAAGGCATTGGGAAATAAAGCAAACAGTCCAAAGGGTAATCCCAAGGCAACACCAAAGCCCAGCATACCAATACTCAACTGAAAAGCACCTCCCTCAGCAGTAAGTGATCCTGCCAATAGTGAACCAAGAATAGGGCCTGTACATGAAAAAGAAACTATAGCTAGGGTAAGCGCCATAAAAAAGATTCCTAGACCTCCTCGAACAGCTGAAGCTTCATCCGTTTTGCTACCCCATACTGTTGGAAGGGTGAGTTCGTAAAAACCAAAAAACGATAAGGCAAAAAACAAAAAGACTACAAAAAAGAAAATATTCAAACCAACATTAGTCGCCAAATTATTCAGGATCTCCGGATTCAAAGAATCGATAAAGTGAAAGGGTAAACTCAGCAATACATAAATCAACACTATGAAGAAGGTATAAAGTAATGCGTTAAAAACACCTTTAGATTTTGTAGTACTTTGCTTTAAGAAGAAAGAAACAGTTAAGGGAATCATGGGGAATACGCATGGTGTCAACAAGGCAAGTAATCCACCAAAAAAGCCTAATAAAAAGATATTTAAAGGCACGTAAGTACCCTCTTTTACTGCAGTACTTTCCAAATATTGAGTCTCTTTGAGGGCTAATTTTAGCTCAGCCGATAACGCTTGGCTTTTTTCATCTATATCCAACTCAACAGCTGAAACTGAGCCGTCTAACGAGAGCATAAAAGATTCTGTCCTAAAAATACACAGTTCATCATCACAGGCTTGATAATTGATTTCTACTTTAATTTGAGTTAGACGATCATCCAAAACTTGAATTTGCTGTTGAAATACTGCACTATCGTTAAAATAAGTAAGGTCCATTTCAAACACTTGGTCATAGTCAACAACAGACTCACTTTCTGTAACATTTTCTAAAAGCTTAAAACTGTCAGTTTGATCGAAAACAAATTCAGTCGGGATAGCCCCTTCGGGATCAGAAAACTGGGAATACAAATGCCAATTGGGTGCAATACCAGCCTCAAATATCAGCTGATAGCGATCTTCTGCAAGTTGTACAGCCTTACTTTCCCAAACTACAGGCTCTTCAAACTGCGCCTGTAAAGTGAGAATTCCGAATAAAAAAAGTAAGCATGATTTCATTGCTCCAACTGGATTAATAAAATTTCACTTGTCGATACTTTTGCTGTAAATCGCTTGTCACATCGCTTTCCGACTACCCAGACTATGTCTTCGCCAGAACACAAAAACCATTGAGACTCTTTTTGCAGGGTAGTATACTTTTCGTCTTTAAAAAACTTACTCAACAATTTTCTACCGTTCATTCCGCTGGGGTAAAAGTAATCTCCTTTTTCGTATTTCCTAAGGGATAACGGCTTTTTTAATAGACTTTTATCCAAAGCTGCTTGATGGCTCTTCCACTTCATTTTAGGAGTTGGATTTAAAGTTTCCCATACTAATGAAATTGGGAGTTTGTTCTCTTTTAAACTTAAATCCAAAACAAACCGATGCGTGTTTATTGCTTTTAAAGTGGTCAAAACCAAACGTTCTCGCTCACGAATCATGCGATGGGTAGAGGAATACAACACTTTACCCTTTGAAGCTTGTAGAAGTTTTAAAATCTCATCTGCTGAAAAACCTAAAGGTGCAAACCAATGATGAATACAAAAATGCTTTAGAGGTAATTGATTCAACAATACAATATCTATCTCTAACCCGTAATCTTGTTCAATAAAGATTTCCTTTTTTAAAAAATCCAGCTGAGTTTGAATGAACGAATTCGCAGCAGTCAAATGCTGTAGAGTTGTTTTAAAGTTTTTAAGGCTCTCTGGATGGTCTTCTAGCCA
>JAYPMN010000240.1:0-784 GCA_038129925.1 Flavobacteriaceae bacterium | reverse complement strand
GTTCTAGCAACTGATGGCGAACTGCATTCCTCAAATACTCGTCTGTTGCATTAGAGGCATCCTCACGCCACTTGATTTTATGTTCTTGTGCATAGGCAAGGATTTCAGCTTTGGGGGTGTTTTTTAAAGGACGTTGAATCCAGTCCCGCTCTTGAATACCCAGTAAACCCTTGATCCCTGTACCCCGTGTTGCATGCATAAAAAAAGTTTCAAACTGATCATTGAGGTGATGTGCTGTGAGGAGCACACTAAACCCGTGAGTATTTCTGAGCTCTTCAAACCACTGATAACGTAGGTTTCGAGCTGCAAGTTGCGTGCTTTGTTTGTGTTCTTTTTTAAAAGAAAGTGTATCAAAACATTTAGTAAAAAATGGAATTTTGTGGTGCTGAGACCAATCCATGACAAATTTTTCATCGTCATTACTTGCGGAGTCACGTAACTGAAAATTACAATGAGCTATACTAAACGGAATTTTTTCATCGAGAAGTAATTGTGCCATGACACAACTGTCCACGCCGCCACTGTGAGCCAGAAGGAGTTTTTCAGAGGCAAGACTTAAGAGGTCTTGTCGCGTATTTTCAATTTCTTTAAATTCCACAGTACAAAGGTAAGGATAACCATAATGAACTCACAGCTTTACATTTATAACTGAATTGTTTGCCCAAATAAAAAAAATATTTGAAATTTGTATTATTATGTTCGAGACGATTCAACATACTTTTTTTACAAGTAACGCAACACTCCCGTTGCGCAGCATCCGTCGTCGCCCCTTTGGGGTGTAAAA
>JAYPMN010000239.1:0-2668 GCA_038129925.1 Flavobacteriaceae bacterium | reverse complement strand
TTGATAGTGTCGTCGGCAGCGTCAGATTTGTATAAGAGACTGGGAGATGCTTCACTTTCATAAAATATAAATGGTAATTATAATGTAGCTGTTGGTAGAAGTTCACTGGAAAAAAATATAAACGGGTCTAGTAACGTAGCTGTTGGAGATGCGTCTGGATACAATAATATTAGCGGAATTAATAATACAGCGATTGGGGAAATGAGCTTATTTAAAAATAAAATAGGGAATTATAATGTAGCCGTTGGTGCCTATTCTTTGGAGAATCTTGATACTGAAGAAGAATATCAAGGTCAAGGTTACGGAAACGTTGGAATAGGTGCTACAAGTTTAGGAAAGCTTAAAAGAGGAGATCAAAACGTAGGAATTGGTCATGGTGCTGGTCCAAACACAGAATCATCTACAATTAACCATTCAACTTTCATTGGAACTTATTCAGGGGCTGAGGTAGATGGATTAGATAATTCCATAGCGATTGGATATTATGCCACAGTATCCTCATCAAATACAATGCAACTAGGGAATCAGTCTCTTGAGCTTGTTAATACATCAGGGGTAGTTTCAGCTTCAGGTTTTAAGGGAAATGCTGACGAAATCACATTGACCTATAGTGGAACACTTACTAATGTCCTTGATGTTATTGACGATTTGAAAAATCAAATTGAAAACTTGAAAGACAAATTAAGTTCCTTTCTTGGCAGTTCAGTTGTTTCAAGTTGTTTAGACGACTATTATTTTTCTACTGATACCGTGACTAATACAACTTATGGTTACATGTTAAATCAAACACAACCCGTTGGTCGAAATATTGAGTCATTCGTATTAAATTTTACTTCAGGGTGCTCCTCAACCGTACAGGTAAATCATACCAATTTACCCCAGGGAATAGTCTTATCCAATACGGGCTCAAATACTTGGGAGCTAAGTGGAATACCTACTACACCAGGTAAATACGATTATAGCATAACTGCAAGTATCGATAATAGTACAAAAACAATAACGGGTACTTTTGATATTTTATCAGAATTTGATTACATGGGTGGGCTTTTTCCTAACATGCTAGCTGCATTGAGTGGAAATCAAGTTATGCATAATTTGAATAACGATTCATGGGTTAGGCACTTTGCTACACCTACACCATTTGTTGGAGGAGTGAATAACACTACCTATTACCCAAGGTGGATTGATCAATATTGGAATAGAATCTTAAATAGTGTATTTGCACCTGGAAGTGAAGTTATTAGTATTGCTCAGGCAAATGGTTACGATATGTTTGTTAAGTGGTCAAAATTAATTCAAATACTAGGTGGGTCACGTCTATCGGCATACCACGGTCCAATTATTTATTCTTCATTTAATGATGAAATAGGGAATCAAATTTATGATAGTGAACAAGAATTATATGAATTATGGTTTGATGAATTGGAAGATATAGTATCTACTTTTTCATCTAATACAGACTACACTGAATTTAGTGAATTCGATGCTACATATAATGGTGATATAAACAAATGGATAAAAATGGCTAACTCTTTAAGATTAAGGCTTGCAATGAGAATAGTTAAGGTAGATCCTACTCTAGCTAGAACCCAAGCCGAAAATGCCATTAATGATCCCGGTGGGTTAATTATAGATAACTCTGACAATATGATGTTAAGCCTATACGGGCAACCATTTCATGAGACAACAATCAGTTTTGCTTGGAATGACACTAGGATGAGTGCATCAATGGAATCTATCTTAGGGGGGTATGATGATCCTCGAGTTGGTCAATATTGGGATCCAGTAGATGACGCCTCATTAGTCACTGATCATCCTAATTTCCCTTACAAAGGAATTAGAAATGGAGCTTATCTGGCTTCAAAAGAGCTTCATTTACCATATTCAACACTGAGCAGCAAGTTCAATAACGCTAGCGATCGTAAACTAATTGATGCAGCAGAAGTTCATTTAATTCTTGCAGAGGCCGCACTTCGTGGTTGGTCAACTCCTCTTTCTGCCCAAGCACACTATGAAGCCGGGATAACAGAATCATTCCAATATTGGGGAGTTGGGGGTGTTGAAACCTACTTGGCAAATAACACAGGTATACCTTTAGATTATGATGATGTGGTTGAAGTTGGTGATGTTAATGATTTTGTATCTAGAATAACAGCAACAGTGGCTTGGGATGAAAATGGATCAAATGAGGAAAAGCTTGAAAAAATAATTACTCAAAAGTGGATAGCAGCTTTTACTAACTCTGTTGAGGCATGGGTTGATCACAGGAGGACAGGTTACCCTAAACTTCCCTATAACTATAAAAATGATAGTAGTTCTGAATTTGGAATCATTGGTGATGATGAATTTCTCAAAAGGATGGTATTTCCTTTAAATGAAGTTGATTCAAATCCTAGTGGATATCAATCAGGTGTTAATGCTCTTGATGGACCCGATGAAATTAGCACAAGACTTTGGTGGGATACAGGAGGATCAAATTTTTAATTTATATAATTATTTTTTTTTGATTTTCTTATTCTCTCTTTGACAATAAGACTATTGGTTTATCTTTTTTTCTTGGAGTATATAGTCTTGTTATAGGCGATTTGAGGGTAAGACTATTAATTTTTCAAAAAACCCCCCTAACCCCACACCCCTAAAACGACAATCCCAACACAGTCCTAATCCC
>JAYPMN010000238.1:0-2694 GCA_038129925.1 Flavobacteriaceae bacterium | reverse complement strand
AGCCTATGGGTTTTATACAGACAACCACGGCAAAGACTTTCAAACAAGTCCAGATCTCAATACGCCTTCTTCTAATGAAGCCATTGGGGTTGAACTGGATGATGGAAGCTTAATGCTCAATGTAAGAGTACAAAATGGTGCTCGTAAAGAGCGATTAATAGCGATTAGTACTTCTGGAGGTAAACAGTGGGATACCGAATATTATGATTCTGAACTAATCTCCCCAGTTTGCCAATCAAGTGTGCTTTTATTTAAAGGAAAACAAGATACAATTTTACTCTATTCAGGACCAAACAGCAAAACAAACAGAGAAAAAATGACTGTAAAAGGAAGTTTTGACAGAGGAAAAAAATGGGATTTAGAAAAAGAAATTTATCCTGGACCCTCGGCTTATTCCGATTTAGTTCAAATCGATCAGAATACCGTTGGAATTTTTTATGAAAGAGACAATAACGGTGTCTATTTTAGCCATTTCCCTATCTCAGAGCTTAAATTTGCTATTGAAAAAGCTTATTTTGAAAATTGAAGAGTTGCTCTGTAGTAATCCCATCCTAAATGAAGATCCATCATGTCGTCTCCTTTATCTTCAAAAATCATCGAAAATGCTTCTACAGATTCATCGCCTTCCATTAGTGGTATTGCAATTCTGGCAACATCAAGTTCATTATTATACTTATAAGCTTCCCAAACATGAGTTGCTTTATTGATGATGATAGTTATCTCACCTTCTGAGGGTAGTGCATACATAGTATACGTACCTGCAGGTATGGAAGTCCCTCCAACTTTCATAGGAATATAAAGAGTTAACTCAGTGGACTCATTTGCGCCCATTCTCCAGATTTTTCCTTCTGGAACTAGAGACTCAATAGCTCTACCTTTTAGCTGAGGGCGACTGTATAAAATCCTTAGCCACTGACTTTTACCTCGATCTCCCGGATATTCGATTAAATCCAAAGGGCTTTTGTCCTAGCCCTTAAACTCTTGAGCATAACCGTTTGAAGTGGATACAATAAATAAAAGTGTAAATATTATAAAATATTTCATTTTGCAAAATTTAGGTCCATTAAAATAAACTTTTCTAACGAAACAAATTTACTCGTTTTAATTATTTATTCAATCAAAAGGAGTGCCCTTACAGGATGATGATCTGAAAGCCAATAACCATTTTTTGTTTTAAGCCATAGATGATCGACTTCTCTCAATTTAAAACCTTTCTGGAAGATATAGTCTATTCTTCTTTCTCCTGAAGATAGGGTATTAAAACCGTTAAAAGTCCCGTAATTTGGTTCTATAGAAGCAAGCTCTTTCTGAACATCTTCAAAGGAAGATTGCATTATTTGAATTGGCTCTTCATAGGGTTCTAGATTAAAGTCTCCAGTTATAACCACTGGGAGACTAGAAGTGTTTAACGCATTTATTTTTTTCACAATCAAACGCGCAGCATTTGCTCTAGCTTGTACTCCAATATGATCAAAGTGAGTATTGAACATCCAAAACTCTTTACCGCTTTGACGGTTAAGAAAACGAGCGTAAGAACATATTCGCTCTAAAGCAGCGTCCCAGCCTACGGAAATTTGACTAGGTGTATCCGATAACCAAAAAGTGCCTGAATCTAAAACCTCAAAAGTATCTTTTCGATAGAGGATGGGGCTATATTCTCCTTTGGTTTTTCCATCTTCTCTACCGACTCCTATGTAGGAATATTTCTTCATTCCATTGGTCAGATCAAGCAATTGTGAGTGTAAAACTTCTTGTAAGCCTAAAAGATCGGGATTGATATTTGATAAGGTTTCTATCATATCTCTCTTTCTATTTTTCCAAAGATTAGGACCATCATTTGGACTCGCATACCTTATGTTGTATGACATAACATCCAATTCTTGCGCAAAATTTACAAAGGGGACTGCCCAAAAAAAGAATACCGTTAACACTACACTTTTAAATTTATCGAAGCTTGTCATCTTTAATACTTTTAATTCGATCATTTAAATAATAACGTACATTGTATTTGAAAAATAATTGAAAAAACACAAACTTCTAAATCCTAATTAAAATTTATTTTATCAAGATCTAGTATAGTCTGAAGTAAAACATTAGCTCCCTTGGCAATGGCTTTAGGTGTTGAAAATTCTTCTGGCGCGTGACTAATTCCGTTCACACTGGGAACAAAAATCATCCCTGTAGGTGTAATCACTGCCATATCTTGAGCATCATGACCTGCGCCGCTTGGCATAGTTTTATGACTGTAATTGAGGTCAATTGCATTTTTACGAATGATATCTTGAATTCTTACATCCGTCAGAGCAGGTTCTGCAGTGGCATCAATAGGTTTGAATTTAAATATCGTTTGTGTTGCTTTACCAATTTTATGAGCACGTGCTTCAACCTTTTCAAAAAGCATTTTAATTTTAGCCGCGTCTAAATCTCGAATTTCCAAACTGGTAATAACTTTCCCTGGAATCACATTTGGAGCTCCCGGAAACGCAACTATCCTTCCAACTGTCCCAACTTGTGCGCCATCAATTCCAGTAATTATTTCATTCACTGCCAGGATAAATTGTGCTGCAGCTATCATGGCATCTTTGCGATCGTTCATGGGTGTAGTACCAGCGTGATTTGTTAAGCCTGTAATTTCCACGTCCCACCATTTTAAACCGACAATACCTTCTACTACTCCAATATCAAGATTGTTTT
>JAYPMN010000237.1:0-2700 GCA_038129925.1 Flavobacteriaceae bacterium | reverse complement strand
GAGATAAAACGATTACAAAAACTGAAAGAATAAACGCATGAGTACATTTTCAATTTTTATTGCCCTTATTATAGTAGTGTGTTTCTTACTAGTTTTAGTTGTTATGGTTCAGAATCCTAAAGGTGGAGGCTTGTCTTCTTCTTTCGGAGGTGGATCACAGCAAGTTGGTGGGGTACAAAAAACCTCTGACTTTTTAGACCGAAGCACTTGGATTCTAGCAAGCTTGTTGTTAGTTTTAATCTTAATCTCTAACGTAACCCTAACCCCAGGAAATAATTCTCAAGATTCAAAATTACTTCAAGAGGGAGCTACACAGCAAACAATTCCAGAATCTATTCCTGAGAGTCAAGAAGTAGTTCCAGTGGAAATCCCTGAGATACCAGAGATCCCTGTTCCTTAACAGAATTAAAGTTATTATTACCGAGCTGGTGACTGACATGCTGACATTTATCAGCACAAGTTGTCATGGTAATTTTGTGTGGCATGATTTCTGAAACTGGGAATACCTAACAAAATATAAATTATGAGTAACATAAGTATCAAGCCTTTAGCAGATCGTGTTCTAGTGGAACCTGCTGCTGCCGAGACCAAAACTTCATCTGGAATTATAATCCCAGACACAGCCAAAGAAAAACCTCAAAAAGGAACTGTAGTTGCTGTCGGAAAGGGAACTAAAGACAACCCCATCACAGTTGCTGTAGGAGATAGTGTTTTGTATGGAAAATACGCTGGCACTGAATTACAGCACGAAGGGAAAGACTACCTAATCATGAAAGAAAGTGATATACTCGCAATTGTTTAAAACATTTTAAATTAAAACACAATGGCAAAAAAAATAGAATTTGATATAGAAGCAAGAGACGGCATTAAACGTGGTGTTGATGCACTTGCAAACGCAGTAAAAGTAACCTTGGGTCCTAAAGGACGCAATGTGATCATCGGTAAAGCTTTTGGAGCTCCACAAGTGACTAAGGATGGGGTAACAGTTGCTAAAGAAATTGAATTGGAGGATGCCTTAGAAAATATGGGGGCACAAATGGTAAAAGAAGTAGCTTCTAAAACTAACGATTTAGCAGGAGACGGGACAACTACCGCAACCATACTTGCTCAAGCCATAGTAAAAGAAGGTTTGAAAAATGTTGCTGCAGGTGCAAACCCACTAGACCTGAAAAGAGGAATTGACAAAGCTGTTGAAGCAATTGTTGAGACTTTAGGCAAACAGACTGTTGCTGTTGGGGACTCCTCAGAAAAAATCAACCAAGTTGCTAGTATCTCAGCAAATAACGACGCAACTATTGGTGCATTAATTACAGAAGCTTTCGAAAAGGTTGGAAAAGAGGGTGTTATTACTGTTGAGGAAGCCAAAGGAACTGACACTTATGTGGATGTTGTTGAAGGGATGCAATTTGATCGTGGATACCTTTCTCCTTATTTTGTGACAGACTCTGAAAAAATGGAAGCCGATCTTGAGACTCCATACATTCTTTTGTACGATAAAAAAATATCGACTATGAAAGATTTACTTCCCGTTTTGGAGCCAGTAGCTCAAACAGGAAAGCCTTTAGTAGTAATTGCTGAAGATGTTGATGGCGAAGCCTTAGCAACTTTAGTGGTAAACAAACTCCGAGGTGCATTGAAAATTGCTGCAGTAAAAGCACCAGGTTTTGGTGATCGTAGAAAAGCTATGCTTGAAGACATCGCCATTTTGACTGGAGGTACTGTAATTTCTGAAGAACGCGGATTTACACTTGAAAATACAACAATTGAAATGTTAGGTACAGCTGAAAAAGTTACCATCGATAAAGATAACACTACCGTTGTAAATGGAAACGGTTCAAGTGACGATATCCAAGCGAGAGTTAATCAAATCAAGGCTCAGATAGAATCAACTACTTCTGACTACGACAAAGAGAAACTACAAGAACGTCTTGCAAAACTCTCCGGAGGTGTAGCTGTTCTTTATGTGGGAGCCCCCTCTGAAGTTGAAATGAAAGAAAAGAAAGATCGTGTAGACGATGCACTCCACGCAACTCGTGCTGCTGTAGAAGAAGGAATTGTCGCTGGAGGTGGTGTTGCTCTATTAAATGCCAAAAAAGCTCTTGTCAAAATCAAACCTGATAATGCTGATGAAGCTACTGGAATCCAGATCATCAATAAAGCGGTTGAAGCACCTTTGAGAACTATAGTGGAAAACTCTGGAGGAGAAGGATCCGTAGTAGTCTCTAAGGTAGATGAAGGCAAAGACAACTTTGGTTATAACGCCAAAGAAGGTTCTTACGTTGACATGCTTAAAGAGGGAATCATTGATCCTAAAAAAGTAACACGTGTAGCACTTGAAAATGCTGCTTCTGTTTCTGGTATGATACTCACCACAGAATGTGCACTTATTGACATTAAAGAGGAGGCTCCTGCTGTACCACCAATGGGCGGCGGCGGCGGAATGCCTGGAATGATGTAAAATCAAACCCTTATTTATTTTTAAAGGCTGCCCAATAGGCAGCCTTTTTTGATATAGTTAAAAATTTATATCTATTAGTAAAACCAAATCTTAAAATCATGACAAAAAAAATTTTACTGTCAGGTATTGTAGGAACAGTCGTCTATTATCTATTAGGATGGCTAGTTTATGGACTGTTCCTTGCTGACAATTCTACAGGTGAGGAATCCATGTTGTTTATCTTTTTAGGCTGTTTATCTTTT
>JAYPMN010000236.1:0-2735 GCA_038129925.1 Flavobacteriaceae bacterium | reverse complement strand
CCAAGGGTGATTACGACTAATGGCATACGTAAAAATAGAAAAGTTAATCGGATTTATGTCTACGGACAATATTCATATTTTGTTCAATTCGATTAACCATTGATAGAACCCATAGTCATGTATATTATCAATGTGACCAAGCACAAAAAAATAGAAAAAGGCTTAGTAAATTTCCATTGTTCCATTTTAACCAATTTAGAATCACTAATATTAAATTCATTTTTATTGGGATAGTAAAAAGATATCAGATACATCACCGCCAAATTCAAAATAAATTCTATTCCCCAAATATGAACAAAATGTATTCCAGTATCAAAAACAAAACTAGCGAGTAAATAAAAGATCAAGCCGACAAACAATGCCACCTTGGCTGCTAAAGCAGAAATATTTTTAGTGAAAAACCCTACCAGCATGATTGAAGCTATCGGAATAAAGAAAATTCCATTCAATTGCTGTAATAACTGGTATAAGCCGTCTGGAGCTTTGGCTACAAAAGGAGCCACAGCTATAGCAAAAATAGCGAGTACTGAAGATGTTAACTTTCCTACAAAAACCAGCTTCTTATCCGAAGCTTGTGGATTAAAATGTCTTTTGTACAAGTCTAAACTAAAAATAGTTGCTGAGCTGTTGAGCACACTGTTAAAAGTACTGAGAACCGCACCCATGACAATAGCGGCAAAAATTCCAACAAAACTTGCGGGTAGAACTTTCTTAATTATTTCGGGATATACCATATCCTGACTATCATAAAGTGAATCTCCGAAATAATAAAAACCAATAACACCTGGCAAAATAATGACTAATGGGATGAAAATTTTAAGCATACCCGTAAATAACAATCCCTTTTGGGCTTCTTTTAGGTTTTTTGCTCCTAACGCCCTTTGAATAATCGTTTGATTCATACACCAAAAATACAACTGATTGACAATCAATCCAGTAAACAACACTTCAAAAGGAAGCACAGAATCTTTTGTCCCAATAACATTAAATTTTTGAGGTGCATGATTAAAAACCCTCGTCAAACCATCCATAGGATTACCCTCACCGATACTCAATAAAGCTAAAAATGGAACAGCTAAACCTCCAATTAAAAGTCCATACCCGTTGATGGTGTCTGATACAGCAACTGCTTTCAAACCTCCAAGAATAGCATAAAGTGATCCTATCAATCCAACCACGACTACAGTAATCAACAAGGCTCTTTCTTTTGAAACATCAAGTACTTCGGATATGTTAAAGATACTTTCTAGATTAATTGCACCAGTGTAAAGCACTATAGGTAACAGGGTAACCACAAAAGAAATCATTAAAAAAAAAGCGACGTAAGACCTCAACATACCGTCAAATCTGTTTTCCAAATACTGTGGAATAGTCGTCAACCCCATTTTTAAGTATTTTGGAATAAAATAGACTGCTGCGGCTATCAGTGCTAAGGCTGAAGTAACCTCCCACCCTATGACAATAAAACCATTTTTATACGAAGAACCATTCATCCCAATTAAATGTTCAGTTGAAATATTGGTCAACAACATGGACCCAGCAATAACGATCCCTGTCAAGCTTCTTCCCCCTAAAAAATAGCCCTCTTCCGAGCCCAGCTTTTCTTTTCTCAGCCTAAACCATGCATAAACTGCAACAAATAAAGTATAAACTAGAAAAGTGGTAAATGTAAACATAAGTTAAATGATTTCTGAAAGTAAAACAACGCGGTTCTCCTCACTCGATTTCTTTGCAGCTAAACTAATCGCCAAAGATTGAAGACCATCTTGAAAACTTGGTTGAGGATCTTCTTTAGTTACCAAAGACTGAATAAATGAATCCAATATATTGAGGTAGGATTCTTTATAGCGCTCAATAAAAAAACCTATAGGCTTGGGATGATGCACCCCTTGCTGATCTGAAAAAGAAACGGTATTATCAGCTTTGTTAGCTGATGACAGCATTCCTTGCTCTCCAAAAACCTCTACCCGCTGATCGTATCCATAATTACTGTTCCTACTGTTTTCGATCGTAGCAAACCCCTTATTTTTAAATTTCAGTACGGTAACTGCCGTATCGACATCACCGACCGACTCTAGTGGCAAATCGCCAAAAACACTAGCTGTGCTAAATACTTCTGTAACCTCACTTCCCATCAAGTGCCTGGCTAAGTCAAAATCATGTATGGCCATATCCAAAAAAAGTCCTCCTGAAGTTTTAATAAATTCCATTGGAGGAGGCCAAGGATCTCTACTAATCAACTTAATTGATTGGGTTTGTCCAAGTTTATTTTTATTCAATTCTTTTTTTAAGCTTAAAATATTGGGGTCGTATCTACGGTTAAAGCCAACCATAAACTTCACTGAAGTCTGATTCAATTGCTTTTGAAGTAATTGTACATTTTGAATGGATAAATCAATAGGTTTTTCACAAAAAATGTGCTGTTGGGAGGAAATAGCAAGCTTGAGGTGATCAAAATGAAACGCCGTAGGCGATGCAAGAACAACAGCGTCCATTTCTGCCTCGGTCAACATTTGTTGTAATGAAGTAAAACGATTCGGAACCCCAAATCTTTCTGCAAAAGCAAGGCTTTTCTGACTTCCGCTGCATGCAGCCACCACCTCGGCATTGGGTATAAAGTGCTGAATGTTAGTCAAATGAACCTGTCCTATTCTCCCTAATCCGATTATGCCAATTTTAATCATCTACCCTCAATTAAAACTGAAGTTCTTTAGGTAGGTATTTGGCAATTAAAT
>JAYPMN010000235.1:0-2739 GCA_038129925.1 Flavobacteriaceae bacterium | reverse complement strand
CCAGGATTGGTAGAGACAGAATTTTCTGAAGTTCGTTTTAAAGGCGACAAACAAAGGGCAGCAAAAGTTTACCAAGGAATAGATGCACTAACTGCAGAAGATGTCGCTGATGCCATTTTGTACATGGCGAACGTTCCAGAAAAGGTGAATATTGCAGATGTGGTCATCTTACCTACCCGACAAGCAAACGCTTATATTAATAATAGAGAAAGTTAAGTAGGCTTAGAATTTAGCTCTCATTTGTTATCAAGTTTCAAAAATTAAATACAATTAATTTTTGTTTTTAATTAACCCAAATCTTTAGCGATGAAAAATGTTTTTGTCTGTCTACTCCTTTTATGTTACGACTTCTTTTATTGTAAGGATTCTTCTTTGGAAGAGAGTGCTGTTGAATCTCGTTTTTCTATAGATACTTAACACTATCCAATAGCGAAGGCTGGAATTGTGGATTTGGGAATTGATTTTAAAAAAGAATCTAGTCTTTTTTAAAGCCACAGTATTCAAACCCAGTTTTTTGATTAATCCTGAGGGAAAATATTTGGGATACCCTTATCGAAATCATGTCAAAGGAACTAAATTATACGGATATTCAGATCACTTTACCGTATATATTATTGTGAGTAAAAAAAACTGAAGCACCTATTACTCCTCCGCAATCTCAGGGTATAAAAAATGGTTATAGGGGAAACGGGTTATATGAATTTTTCGAACTTCAGCATATACGCGTTTCCTAAATTCATCTAGGTTTTCTTTGTTTAAAGCAGATATAAAAAGTGCATTTCCATTTGCTTTATGAAACCAGGTTTGTTTCCATTCATCTATTGAATAATGCTTAGAACTGCGTTCTTCGATCAGTTCTGTATCATCCCAAGGCTCTGCCTCATAGGCATCAATCTTATTGAAAACCATTAAAGTGGGTTTATCCAGGCTTTTGATTTCTTTTAAAATTTGATTTACCGACTCTATATGCTCCTCAAAATTAGGATGAGAAATGTCCACCACATGAAGCAATAAATCAGCCTCTTGAACTTCATCTAATGTACTTTTAAAGGACTCTATTAATTGGGTCGGAAGTTTTCTGATAAACCCAACCGTATCACTCATCAAAAAGGGAAGGTTCCCTATTACAACTTTTCTCACAGTAGTATCCAAGGTTGCAAATAATTTATTTTCCGCAAAGACTTTACTTTTTGACACCACATTCATCAGCGTTGATTTTCCTACGTTCGTATAACCTATCAGTGCAACTCGAACAAGTGCACCACGGTTTCCCCTTTGGGTTGCCATCTGCTTGTCAATCGTAACAAGTTTCTTTTTCAATAAGGTAATCTTATCTCTCACTATTCGCCGGTCTGTTTCAATTTCTGTTTCACCAGGTCCTCGCATTCCAATCCCACCACGTTGACGTTCTAAGTGAGTCCAAAGCCCTTTAAGACGAGGTAATAAATACTCGTACTGAGCCAATTCTACCTGAGTTCGGGCATAACTGGTTTGAGCACGTTGGGCAAAAATATCTAGGATTAAACCTGTACGATCAAGGATTTTACACTTTAATAGTTTTTCAATATTCCCTTGTTGGGCGGGGGTAAGTTCGTCATCAAAAATCACTGATGAAATATCGTTCGCTTTGACATAGTCAATCACCTCTTGCATTTTTCCACTTCCTATAAAGGTTTTTGGATTTGGAGGGTCTATTTTCTGGGTAAATCGAGTCGATACTTTACCCCCAGCGGTATACGCTAAAAAAGCTAATTCGTCCATATACTCTTTGGACTTCTCACTATCTTGCTTCGAGTTGATTACTCCAACCAATACTGTTTTTTCAACATCAAGTGACTTTTGCTCAATCATCTACAACCTCCCACTTTTTTAGTTCAAAATGCTTTCCGTCAAAAATACCATAGGTGAAATGAGTAATCCAATCGCCTAAATTGATGTATTTTGATTTTGAATTCAGTTCAATTTCTAAGGGAAGATGTCTGTGTCCAAACAGAAAATAATCTCGGTGTTGTTGTTCGAGTTTACGTTTTGCATATAGAGCTAACCACTCCTTCTCTTCTCCTAAGAAAACAACGTCCTCATCTCCGGAAATCAATTTATTTTTTACAGAAAAATAGTTCCCTATTCGCATCCCAATATCTGGATGAAGCATACGGTAAAACCACTTTGCCAACGGATTAGTAAATAGTTTTTTCATACGCTTATAGCCTTTGTCATTGGGTCCCAATCCATCTCCATGCCCTATGAAAAATGAAGTGTTTTCTAGGATAAAATCTTTAGGCTTATGGTAAACCGGAATTCTCAATTCGGTTTCAAAATAATCTCGCATCCACAAATCGTGATTCCCGACAAAATAGTGTACTTCAATTCCACTGTCAACCAACTGCGCTAATTTGCCCAAAATACGGACATACCCCTTGGGCACAACTTCTTTGTATTCAAACCAAAAATCGAACAGGTCACCCAATAAAAATATAGCTGAAGCATCTTTTTCAATGGCATGCAACCACTCCAAAAAAATCTTTTCCCTCTTTTTACTCGCTTCAGTTGTCGGAGCTCCGAAGTGCTGGTCGGAAGCAAAGTAGATTTTCTTGTCTTTTGGGATTTTCATTTGATTTTACTAACCAATGGCTTGATCTAAATCGGCAATTAAATCTCGAACGTCTTCAATACCAATACTCAGACGAATTAATGCATCAACCACTCCGCTTTGTTCTCTAATTTCTTTTGGTATAGAGG
>JAYPMN010000234.1:0-2772 GCA_038129925.1 Flavobacteriaceae bacterium | reverse complement strand
GTTGATGAGACTATTTTTAGAAATTTAACTACTGGTGAACAAATTTTCTTAATGTATCACGAACTTGGCCATGATGTGTTCAACGCATCTCATGACGGAGGTGGACTGATGGCCCCTAATGTTAGGTCATTAGAATATAACCTTTTTCAAACTGAAGTAAAAGATTTCTTTACTGGAAAGGACTATATCGAATGGACGGATGAAGAATGTGAGATAATAAGAGGCCTTACCGATAATTAAATTTTAACCCTTTATACTAAGGTGTTTCAAAAGAAGATGCTGGTAAGCCCTCTTGATTAAACAAAGTAGCTTCAAAGTAATTTTTCCAACCGTAGCGAACTCGTTTAGGGTTTTTGACCATTTTTGATGAAACACGTATTTGATCTCCAATAACTTTTGCTTTGGCAGGGACAAATTGTCCATCGGAATTAGCGATCTCAAATCCAGAAAGACCGTTTTTCCCCTTTAGTCCCGAACCTAATTGCTCAAAACTTAAATCAATATAATCTGAATGGATCGTTTGGCTTTTATAAAGCGGGCCAGAAGGGACCACCTCAATTTGGTCGTAATCGTAATGAAGAGCTAAACGAGCCAAACGCAAGCCAACGTCTTGCTTATTTGCTGGGTGAATGTCTTTTTCTTCTCCTATATCTAAAGTAACTGCCATTCCCGTTTTCTTTAAACTTAAAGTCTTTCGTTGTGCGTCTCTTAGGGATTGAGAAAATTCGGCTGAAGAGTATTGATAGGGTGCGATTTGAGTAAAATAAAAGGGAAAGTCAGTCTTCCATTGATCTCTCCAATCGGTAATCATTCCTGTAAAAAGTGTTTTGTAATCTTGGTAGTTCTGAACATTGCTTTCTCCTTGATACCACAAAACACCTTTTATTTGATAAGGAATTAATGGTTGAATCATGGTCTCAAATAAAATACTGTACACATTAGGATCATTAGTGTTTATCCCGTTTTTTAAATTGTCTTGAATGTCTTGTGCTTTCTCGATTAAAGTATTAAAGTCCATGCCGTGCTCTTGTACTGAACTATTGAGATAAAATGCATGGTGCTTCAAACGCCAGTTTCCCTTATCTAGTTGTTGTTTTTCAGAACTACTTTGGATAAAAGCTGCTCCACGAAACCCACTTTCTCCTCCAGTATCAATAACGCGAATTGCCAAAACATTTCCCTTCCCTTTTAAGAGACCCTTCGGGATAGTGTAGGACCTAGTGGTGCAACAACCAAATTCACTTCCAATTAAAGTTCCATTGATATAAGTGTAATCAAAATCATCGATCCCTCCCTCCACTACAAAAGTATATTCATCAGAGGGGTCCAGTACATCAAAAGTTTTTCTAAGCCAAACCACTCCATCTTCGGCATAAGTTCCTTGTTTGAAAAAATCTTCAAATCTGATGACTTCATCTGAGCCTCCACTAGCCGAAAATTCTTTCCAATCTGTATCATCAAATTCTGGGAAAGCATAAGCTTGGTCATTTAGCTCAAAGACTTTTAATTCATTTACGTTTTTGGGGATGGGATGATTAGGAGCATTGAAGTATTTTTGATTGACCTTATTAAATTTATCATTGATTTGTATGTAGTTTTCTTTTAAGGTAATAAGACCTCCCTTATTTAAGATTTCTTGAGCCTCAGTTTTACTTGGAGGCATTACAGCCAGTTTTTCCAAACTCGTCCATGCCTCTACCCGAGTACCTCCCCAAGAAGTGTTTATAATCCCTATAGGTAGCCCTAAATTTAAATGTAATTCACGTGCAAAAAAATAGCCAACAGCACTGAATTGCTGAACACTATTTGGAGTTGTAATCTTCCATTCAGCATCTTTTATATTGGTGCCGTTGAGATTTCTTGGAACTGAAAACATTCGAATCTGAGGGTAATCAGCGTTTTTAATTTCTTCTTCCCTATTGACTACTCGAGCTGATAATGGCCATTCCATATTGGATTGCCCCGAAGCAAGCCAAACCTCGCCTAACATTATGTCGTCAAGTCTGATTTCTTGTTCGCCGCTTTGGATTGTAAGCTGATGAGGACCACCAAATTCAATTGTCGAAATCTCTAACTCCCATTGTCCTGTAGAACTAACCTTCGTTTTAATCTCTTCACCCCAACTAGGAGTGAGTGTCAGCTGAGTTCCAGGCTCCCCTGTCCCCCATATAGCGACTATAGATTGCTGCTGCAAAACCATATGATCGGTAAAAAGAGGTGCTAATTGAAGTGGGTGAACTTCTTTATTACATGCCATTAACAAAAAAAGGGGAAGCAAAATCCATCCAAAAATATTTGACCGAAAGCAATACATAAAAACTATCCTGTAAGAAAGTACTATTTTGTAGAATTAATTTTTGTCTGCAAAAAGAAGATACCCAAACTAAAGACAAACATCAAACCAGCGGGTAAGTATTTAATTGCCTCATCAGAAACTTTAAAATGCATAAAGATTGCACCTAACATTAAGGTAGCCATAATGAGGGCTGAGGGGACTATGACCTTTTCTTTAAAAAAGCCAATCAAAAGACCTATAGCTGCTAAAATCTTTAAACCTCCTACTAGATATACCATGGTTTCATTGAGCCCATAAACGGCAAATTCCTCTACCATATTTGATGCCTGACCACCACGGTAAATTGTTGCTTGATTGAAACGAAAAAACCATACATTCAGGACTACTAAAGATACAGCTGCCGAGAGTAAATATTTTAAAACCTTCATTTTATTGTATTTATGCTTTTTATAAAGATAAGAGAATTTACAAACATA
>JAYPMN010000233.1:0-2801 GCA_038129925.1 Flavobacteriaceae bacterium | reverse complement strand
TTTTTAACCTCCTGAGGGTCTCTAATTCCGTGTACAACTACAAAAATATATTCTTCATTAAAGGGGTCCAGACTCACTTTCCATCTCTGTTTTACAGTTTGCAAAATGGTTTTAATCTCTTCAAAAAAGGCTTTTGATTGTTTTATTTCTGAAGACAAAAACGGGAAAATCCACTTGTAGTTCTTGTAAATAACACCGCTTTCTTTTAAGTTGTCATAGGCTTTGATTTCCTCAGTTAAGGCTTTTGCATTATTTGCTTCTTCGGTAGCGCTGTAAGTACTAATCACCTCTGCCAATGCTGATTTCCATGCTTCAACCCCATTAAGCCTTCCGTTGATATGAGCTTTTAATAAGGCTGCTTTGGGTTCAATACTACTCCCGCTAGCCAAAATCATCAAAGGCTTAATTGCTTCTCTAGCCTCTGTAAACTGTTGCTTTTGAAATAAATCAAGAATATCTTTATAAAGTGCTTCAGGGGTAATCAACTGGGAATTACCAAAATTTTTGGGGTCAGAAATTAGTTGGGCAAAGGCTGTTTCTGGATACTCTTCTATAAGCGTGGATTTATATTCTGTTGCCATCAGTAGATTTTCGGTTGATGCCATTCTATATAAGTGATATAATGCTTGTACTTTTATTTCATCTGCTGGATCTATAGAAATCAAATGCGTCAGCCGTTCTTCTGCTAAAGGATAATTTTTAAATTTTTCTTTGTAAATCATTCCTAGTTGGAGGTATGCTCTGTGATTCAGTCTTTCTATACTGTCTCGTTCCGCTGTTGATTGGGGAAGTGACGCGACAAAGTTTTCTGGGGTCTCCTGTATTATTTGAGGCTTAAGTGTTACAACTTCTGCTGATGAGGTGTCAACTTCGTTGGTGTTCTCGATTGCTAGAGCACTTCTCCAATTATCAACATTGGGGCGACTACCCCAGCGTGCTAAATAATTTTGTTTCCCTTGTAAAATTAGATTTGAATTGTAAAAGTAAAACGATGTGCTTGATCTTCCTAATAGCTGAAACCTACTGGGGTCTTTTTTGGCTTCTAGTTCTTTTTTCGCAAAAAGTAATTTTTGATCTATGAATGATTGAAAATATTCAAGCTGTTCAGTATCAGACATTGCAGTAATTTTCAAAATACTATCTGTCTCTTTTACTTTTTTTTCATAAATAATAACATCAGAGAGGTTTTCTCGTTCACGGCTTAATTGTTTGTAACGGGGAGAGGAAGGGTCAAAAAATGACAGTAAACGATCCAAATACTGTCCTGTTTTTATATATGATCCGTTTTCAAAATAATAACGGACCAGCTCTTGATAATTTCGAATTTCTGTATAGCTATCAATCGTTGCTGCTTGTAGAGATTTATCAAAATATTCAAGTGCTAAGCTATCTTCACCTTGGTTGAGGTACATTTTTGCTAAAGCACTATGAATGCTGTGTGTATAGGGTTCGTTTTCATAATTGTTTAGCAAGCGCGCTACTTCATCTTGTTTTTCTTCAAATTCCAACGAAGGATTTAATATGCTCTGCTTGATTTTCGCTTCGATCAAAATATTTCTCGGAGCCTTACTCTTGAGTTCGCTTATCTTCGAATAGGCTAATCTGGCACTTTCTTGCTGATTAGTGCTTTCTAATAGTTGCCCTGATATAAAGAGGTAACGCGCTTTATTTTTTCTTTTGGGTTCATGCGCTGCGGCTCTTTGAATATAAAACGAAGCAGAATCCATTTGACGCAACCGAATAAATGCATCTGCTAAAGTTGCGTTTGCAAGCGGGTAAAACTTATTTTTTGATGTCAATGATTGAGCTAACGGCCCTAAGTTTTCTACAGCCAACTCAATATTGTTCAGACGAATATTTGTTTTCTCCCTCCATATTTTCCCTTCTGTATATACTGACGGGTTTGCTCCACTTTCTAACAGAAAATTAAATGCTTCAAGGGCAGGGAAAAATCTACGGTCAAAATATCTCGCTTTCCCTAACAGCAAATATGCCTCATCAATCTGAGAGTTGTATTGGGTTTCGTCTAACTTGATAGAGTGCTTTTGAATGGCCTTAACTGCTTTTTCTTCAGCACGATCAAAACCGGGAACTATAGTTGTTTCATCAAAATTTTCTCCTCTCAAATTGATCGGTTCAACAGGAAGTAATTCGTAAAAATTTTCTTCAAAGGCTTGTTCTAAAATAGCTACTCCTACAGAATAGGCCTCTTTCCCGTTGAATAATACGTTGTATTTGGTTGTTAAGGCGTGATATTGTCTGTTGAATAACCCCTTTTTGGTTGTGCTACATGACCATAACATCACACCCAAGACCAACGATACCAATAAAGAAAGATGCTTTTTAAACATAGAAATGACTGTAGCTTAATAACTTAAAAACTCATTATTTAGTATGTAACTGAAGGTCTAATTTGAAAAATAAGATTCAAGCTCCTTCAAGGTCTCGGGTGTGGTTTCGATATCTTTAATTGCTAATCCTTTGCAAAATAAATCCCGAGGAATGAGTTGATCAAAAATATAGAGTCTGTTTTGGATTTTGTTTTTTTAACAAGTAATAACCCCCTATTTATTCCGAGAAATAGAAAAGCCACTAAAAAATAAAGCACTACAAATCCCAATAAAATTCTTATGGCAAGTTTGAACTCCTATTGGGGAGAACGAAAAAAATTTTTCCTGCTTAGACTTAAAGAATCAAAAAGTGAAAAGGGCTTCAGTTTGAGTTTTTATTTGCCTGAATGCATCTCCAAGTTTAGGCATATTTTTTACATTTGCAAAAAAAGCTATGCCTTCATTTCATTC
>JAYPMN010000232.1:0-2828 GCA_038129925.1 Flavobacteriaceae bacterium | reverse complement strand
TATTAAAAATACCCTGGCATACAGCTCTATTCGGTGCTTTAGCCTTTGGATTTTCAACCTATTTGCTAATCATACTTCAAGTAGGACACAATACTAAAGCTTTAGCGGTTAGTTTTTTTCCGTTTGTCATTGCGGGTCTTATTTTACTTTTTAGACGTGAGTTTTTTTGGGGTTTTCTGCTGACAAGTCTCGCTCTTGGAATGCAAATTCGAGCAAATCACTACCAGATGACCTATTATCTGCTGCTGCTTGTAGGAGTTTTCGTTTTAGTTTGGGCAATACAATCATTCAAAAGCAAAGAGATTTCTTCTTTTTTTCGCGCTTTAGCCTTACTGATAATTTCTGGTTTCCTCGCTCTGGGTTTTAATGCAACTCCATTATTGGCAACTGCTGAATATGCGGATTTTAGTACACGCGGAAAAAGTGAACTCAAATTAAACCCAGATGGAAGTCCTAAAGAGCAGAGTACTGGCTTGGACTACGACTATATTACAGAGTACAGTTACGGCATTTTTGAAAGCTTAAATCTCATTGTTCCCCGAATTCAAGGAGGTGGTTCAAGTGAAGATTTGGGAGAACAACACGGAGTATACGATTTTTTAATCAACAACGGGGTTCGGCCTGCTCAAGCACGGCAATTTTCAGAAAACATACCAACCTATTGGGGTTCTCAGCCCATACTCGAAGCTCCGGCATATATTGGAGTTTCTGTCTTCTTTTTTGCTTTATTAGCGCTTTTCTATGTTCATTCTCCTCTACGAAATGCTTTATTGGTTGGAGTATTATTTTCCTTAGCGCTCTCTTGGGGGAAAAATTTTTCCATTTTAACTGATTTCTTTATTGATTACATCCCCTTTTACAACAAATTTAGGGCAGTTTCTTCTATACAAGTGATCTTAGAGCTGTGCTTCCCGATATTAGCAGCCCTTGGACTTCAATGGGCCTTGACCACACAAAATAAATTTGACTTTCCAAAATTTGCAAAACGAGTAGGAATTCCCATCCTATTTCTTATCGGATTATTGCTCTTTAAAGGAAGTCTTTCTTTCAGTGGACTGAACGATAGCTACTTTACTGAAATCTATGGGGCAGAATTAGTAAATGTAATCAAAGAGGCAAGAGTATCCATATTCCAAGAAGATCTGATTAGGGCAATTCTGATCCTGTTGTTCTTAAGTACATTAGTTGCTTACTACCAATTTAAATATGCAAATAAAAACCTGATTTTAGTAATGAGCATTGGGGTTCTGCTATTTGATCTTCTTGGTGTTTCTTCACGTTACATTAGTAGAGATAATTTTGTATCACCTTCAAGAGCGGCAGTTCCCTTTCAAATAACTGGAGCAGATCGCGCCATCCAGCAGGACAGCAGCAGGTATCGTGTTTTTGAGCCTCAATTGGGTCTAACAGGTGCAAGAACAGCTTATTTTCACAACAGTCTTGGAGGCTATCACGGAGCGAAACCAAGACGATTTGAAGAGCTGATCAATTATTACAATACTCATCAGATACCGGCTGTGTTGGATTTTTTAAATGTAAAATACATCTTGGTCAACGATACTGAAGAAAATTCACTTCAGCCATTGAATAATCCCAATGCGCTAGGTACTGCATGGGCTGTCGAAAAAATTAAAGTTGTTCCAACAGCTGATGCCTTGTTAGAATCCATGAAAACAACGGATTTTTCATCTCAAGCATTGGTTCTTGAAAACAGCTTTCCTGAAGATATTCCTCTAAAATACCAACAAGATTCCTTGACCACAGTAAATTTAATTGAAGAGGCCGCTGACCATCTAGTTTATCAGGTACAAGCTGATTTAGACCAATTTATCGTTTTTTCTGAAATGTACTATCACCAAGGCTGGAGAGCGACAGTAAATGGATTGCAAACTCCTATTATAAACGTAAATTACGTTCTCAGAGGTCTAAAGGTACCGGCTGGTAATTCAACTGTTGAATTTCGTTTTGAACCAGAGGTTGTGGTACTGGGAACAGCCATAAGGTGGGGGAGTTTGATATTGTTCGTATTACTTTTGGGTGCTTTTTATTTTGTTCAATCACGTTCTCAAAATCAACTTGCCTAAGGATATGGGGATTATAGCCAAACAGTCAATCTATAATGTTGTTAGCATCGGCTTTGCGTTTTTGATTGGAGCGGTAAATATGGTCTTTTTATATCCGACTTATCCGGGCAAAGAATTTCAAGGGCTGGTCGTTGCATTGTTGGCAAATTCCAATTTAATACAGCCTTTTATTTCCTTTGGTGTTCAGCACACGTTGATTAAATATTTTAGTGACTGTAAAACTAAAGAGGAGCGAGATCGTTTACTTTGGTTTGTATTGCTTTTTCCTCTTATAATTTGTGTACTTATACTTCCTATTTACTCCCAATATAATAGTAGTATACTTATTTTTATATCAGGAGATGAATCGGTTGGAAGCCGGTTTCCTTTTCTGATTCTCTCTATTGCAATTGCAACTGCGTATTTTGAAATATTTTTTAGTTGGTTACGTGTGCATCTGAAATCTGTTTTTGGAAATTTTCTCAAAGAAGTTTATCCTAGGTTGCTGACATTTAGCTTGTTGATGGCTTATATCTTTGAATGGATTGACCTTAATAACTTTATTAATTATCTGATTTTTGGTTACTACCTGCGTTTGTTTTGTATCGCTGCATATAGTTTTTATGTTTACCTGCCTAAATTTCAGTTCCGTTTGCCATCAAATTTAGTATCAATGCTTCGTTATAGTGCATTGATTTTTCTTTCGGGTACTGCAGCTAGTTTTATTTTGGATATAGACAAGTCCATGATTTTCGCCATTACCAC
>JAYPMN010000231.1:0-2839 GCA_038129925.1 Flavobacteriaceae bacterium | reverse complement strand
GAGTAATCAACTCGCAACTCAAGCACTTCATGCAGGGCATGATGCTTCAACTTCACAAGGAACACAAGCTGTTCCAATTTATCAAACCACTTCGTATGTATTCAACGACTCTGATCATGCTGCCAATCTTTTTTCTTTGGCAGAGTCGGGTTTTATCTACACTCGACTAAACAATCCAACCAATGATGTATTGGAGCAGCGATTGGCAGCTATGGAAGGCGGTGTAGCCGCGGTAGCAACTGCCTCAGGTACTGCAGCTATTGCAACTACACTAATGGTCATCCTAAAAACAGGGGATCACATTGTAGCTTCTAGTAGTTTGTACGGAGGAACCTATAACCTTTTGTCTAATACCTTACCTCGTTTTGGAATTACAACAACCTTTGTTGATCCAGATGATGCTGAAAATTTTGCAAAAGCCATTCAGTCGAATACACGCCTCTTTTTTGCAGAGTCTTTAGGAAATCCAAAATTGGATGTGCTGGATTTAAAAGCAATTTCAGATCAGGCAAAAGCAGCAAAAGTTCCTTTTGTAGTGGACAACACGGTAGCTTCTCCAGCGCTGTTAAATCCAATTGAGCACGGAGCCAATATTGTTATTCATTCGTTAACTAAGTATTTGACGGGTAATGGCACTTCTTTGGGCGGTGTGATTATCGATGCCGGAACCTTTGATTGGGGCAATGGAAATTTCCCCGAGTTTACGGAACCCAATCCCAGTTATCACGGACTCAACTATCACGAAGCTCTTGGTGCTATAGCCTTTATAGCTAAGGTTAGGATAGAAGGCTTAAGAGATTTGGGAAGTGCGCCCAGTCCGTTTAATAGTTTTCAAAGTATACAAGGAATCGAAACCTTGGATATCAGAATGAAAAAGCATTCCGAAAATGCACTCAAATTAGCAGCCTGGCTTTCAACGAATAAGGAGGTAGCTTGGGTGAATTATCCAGGACTTAAAACTTCTAAATACAATGGTTTGGCACAGAAGTATTTGTCAAAAGGACAAAGTGGGATCGTAACCTTTGGACTCAAAAAAGGCTTTGAAGGAGGGAAAGTTGTTGCTGACAAAACCAAGATTTTTGCACTATTGGCGAATATTGGTGATACGAAATCATTGATCATTCATCCTGCAAGTACTACCCACCAACAATTGGACCAGGAAGCTCAAAAAGCGACAGGAGTAACTCCAGATTTGATTCGTCTATCTGTAGGTCTAGAAGATGTAAACGATCTGATTGAGGATTTGGAAAATGCCTTTGCTTCATTGTAGATTAGCATGAATCCCATTCAGTGTCTTTCTTTAACTGATCTAAAAACAGATGCTGGTACCTCCTTGGCAAAGCTCGATTTGTATTATCAACATTTTGGGCAAGCCATAGACAAAGCACCAGTAGTTTTAATCAATCATTCCTTGACTGGCGACTCCGATGTTGCCGGTCAAAAGGGGTGGTGGAAAGAACTTGTTGGGCCAAATAAGACCATAGATACCAATCGATACGCCGTATTAGCTTTTAACATACCCGGTAACGGAGTCGCAGGTCAAACCTTTTCAAATGCTAAGGATTTTCATACTGGTGATATTGCCCTCTTCTTTTTAAAAGGGCTGGATCTTTTAGGGGTTAGTGAACTATACGCCTTGGTCGGAGGATCTATAGGGGGAGGAATAGCCTGGGAAATGGCAGTTATTCAACCACAACTGGTAAAATACATCATCCCTGTTGCCGCCGATTGGAAAGCTAATGACTGGATTTTGGCCAATACATTCTTACAAAAACGGATACTAGAAAACTCGAAAAACCCTTTAGAAGATGCGCGTATACACGCGATGCTGACTTATAGAACCCCACAGTCATTTGCCCAACGATTTGATCGGACTATAAACGAAGAAATTGGAATCTACAATATAGAAAGTTGGTTATTGCATCACGGAAAAAAGTTGGCTGAACGTTTTCATTTGGAAGCCTATATTTTGGTTAACCATTTGTTGGCCTCCATCAATATTGAACGTAAAGGAGAAAAAGCACTGGATCTGATAAAAAAAATTAAAGGTGAGATTCACCTTATCGCAGTTGACAGTGATTTGTTTTTTACTCCTGTTGAAGACCAAAAAACTTATGAAATGGTCAAGCCTGAAAAAGCTTCTATCTTCTATCACGAGCTCAAGTCTATTCACGGACATGACGCCTTTTTAATCGAACATGATCAAAATATTAAACCCAATTTTTAACAAGTAAACCTCTTAATAATGGAAGTCTCTTTAGAGCGTATCAACGATGATTATTTATTTGAAGTTACCAATCCCAATGGGCATAAAGTCCTTTTGGATAACAAATCAAAAACCAGCGGAGAAGTCCAGGGTGTGAGTCCAATGGAGCTCTTGCTGATGGGAGTTGCTGGATGTAGCGCAATTGATATCGTTGCCATATTAAACAAGCAAAAGATAAATCCTAAGGTCTTGAAAATGGAAGTCAAAGGACATCGCAATGCCGATGAGGTTCCAGCCCTGTTTTATCAAATTGACATTATCATTTATTTAGAAGGCGATTTTTCAGCCGAAAAAGCCAAACGTGCTGCACAACTTTCCTACGATAAATACTGTTCAGTATCAAAAACATTAGAGCCTACCGCAGAAATCTACCATAAAGTAATCCTAAATGGAAAAGAAGTCTAACTATTTATTTGAAACAGAGGCGATCAGAACCCAGATGGAGCGCTCTTCTTTTGCAGAGCATTCTACCCCTTTACATTTAACCTCAAGTTTTGTTTTTGAAGATGCGGAAGAAATGCGCGCCTCTTTTGCAGAGGAAAAAGAGCGAAATATTTACAGTCGTTTTTCAAA
>JAYPMN010000230.1:0-2844 GCA_038129925.1 Flavobacteriaceae bacterium | reverse complement strand
CTAAAGCTCTTTTCATTTTACTGATGGCTCCTTCACGAGTTTGAGCTGTAGTAATGAGCTTGGCGATCATAGAATCGTAATGAGGAGGAATGACATATCCACTGTAAACATGAGTATCTAAACGGATGCCGTGTCCACCGGGAAAATGTAAGGTTGAGATGACACCAGGACTAGGTCTAAAATCATTGTGAGGGTCTTCCGCATTGATTCGACATTCGATAGAATGAAGTTTAGGGAAGTAATTTTTTCCAGAGATTTTTTCACCTGAAGCTACTTTTATTTGTTCTTCGATTAAGTCGTAATCGATAACCTGCTCGGTAATGGGATGTTCTACTTGTATACGAGTATTCATTTCCATAAAGTAAAAGTTCCGGTGTTTGTCGACTAGAAACTCGATGGTACCTGCTCCTTCGTATTTGATATATTCAGCAGCTTTTACTGCAGCTTCACCCATTTTTTTACGCAAGGCATTAGTCATAAAAGGAGAAGGAGTTTCCTCGGTCAACTTTTGATGTCTTCTTTGGACGGAACAATCACGTTCAGACAAATGGCAGGCTTTACCATTGGAGTCTCCTACTACTTGAATTTCGATATGTCGAGGTTCTTCGATGAGCTTTTCCATGTACATACCGTCGTTTCCAAACGCTGCTTTGGATTCTTGTCGGGCACTTTCCCATGCTTTTTCGAGTTCATCAGCTTTCCAAACCGCACGCATTCCCTTACCGCCTCCACCTGCAGTGGCTTTAAGCATAACGGGGTATCCGATTTCTTCGGCTAAACTTGCGGCTTCTTCCAGGGAGTCTAACAGCCCTTCAGAACCGGGAATGGTTGGGACACCCGCAGCCTTCATAGTTGCTTTTGCAGAGGCTTTATCTCCCATTTGATCGATCATACTTGCGGAGGCTCCGATAAACTTGATATCATGTTCTTCACAGATTTTGGAGAATTTGGCATTCTCAGATAAAAAGCCGTAACCGGGATGGATGGCATCAGCGTTGGTGATTTCTGCCGCAGCAATGATATTTGACATCTTTAAATAAGATTCACTGCTGGGCGCAGGGCCGATACAAACCGCTTCGTCAGCAAAACGAACGTGCAAACTGTCTGCATCTGCTTTTGAATAAACGGCAACAGTTTTTATTCCCATTTCCTTACAGGTACGAATGATACGCATGGCAATCTCCCCGCGATTGGCAATCAGAATTTTATTGAACATGAGATCTATTTATGAAGGATTTATGACAAATAAAGGTTGGTCAAATTCAACGGGTGAAGCATCATCAACTAGGATTTTGACGATGGTACCGCTTACTTCAGATTCTATTTCATTGAACAGTTTCATTGCTTCGATAACACACAAAACATCACCCTCGTTTACTGTACCACCGACTTCAACAAAGGCGGGTTTTTCGGGTGCAGACTTGCGATAGAAAGTTCCAATGATGGGAGACTTGATGGTGATGAAGTCATCATCAGCGTCGATTGTTTCCTGAGTCTCAGTAGGAGCAACTGGAGCAGAAGCCACTGGGGCTACTACTGGAGCTGCTTCAGAAACTTGAACGGGAGCAAGTTGCTGAACAAACCCTGTCGTTTCAATAGGTTGTGAATCAGGCCCCGTTTTGATAGTGATTTTTACATCCTCCATTTCGAGTTTGACCTCTTGGGCTCCTGACTTGGCCACAAATTTGATTAGGTTTTGAATGTCTTTAATATTCATAAGTGATTGTTTTATTTTTAATAAGCCCAACTAAGGTAGGCTGCACCCCAAGTAAAACCTCCGCCAAATGCAGCGAAGATCAACTTATCTCCTTTTTTAAATTTTGATTTATTGTCATTTAAGAGCAGCGGTATGGTTGCTGCCGTTGTATTGCCGTAATAGGCAATATTCATCAGTACTTGATCTTCTTTAAGCCCTATCCTATTTGCCGTAGCATTCACAATTCTCTTATTGGCTTGATGGGGAACGAGATAACTGATTTCTTCCCCTTTTAAATTGTTGCGTTTAAGCACTTCTTTTGCTGCATTTGCCATCTCAGATACGGCGTATTTGAATACAGTTTTTCCTTCTTGAAACAGATTGTGCCAATTGTTATCTAAGCTTTCTTGAGAAGTAGGATATAGGGAGCCTCCAGCTTTGATCCGCAGAGACATTCGTTCAGTCCCGTCGCTTCTCAAATATTCGTCTTCCCAGCCAAACTCGTTACTACTGGGTTCAAAAAGCACAGCTCCTGCACCGTCACCGAATATGATACAAGTGGCTCTGTCCGTATAATCCACGATAGAGGACATTTTATCGGCTCCGATGAGTAAAACTTTTTTACAGCGCCTGGAGTTGATGTAGGCTGCACTGGTACTCATGCCGTATAAAAAGCCTGAACAGGCAGCACTTAGGTCGTAAGCAAAGGCATTGTTTGCGCCTATAGAAGAAGCAACATAAGCTGCGGTTGCAGCCACAGGCAGGTCCGGTGTTATCGTAGCAACCAAGACCATATCTATGGTCGAAGGATCAATCTGGTGGTTGGAAATTAAATCTTGGGCGGCTTCAATAGCCATATAGGAGGTGGCTTTGTTTGGATCTTTTAAAATCCGACGTTCTTTTATGCCCGTCCGAGAAGTGATCCAAGCGTCATTTGTATCAACCATTTTTTCTAAATCTTCATTAGATAAAATTGCATCAGGCACATAACCACCAACGGCTGTGATGGCAGCTTTTGTTTGATTCGTCCTTTTTAGATTCATGCTAATGCTTAGCAGTAAACTGACCTATTGTTAAGTGAAGATAGTAGTTTTTTTTTTATGCAATCAAAACAATTGCCATAAAAAAGCCCTAGTGAAATTGGCATG
>JAYPMN010000229.1:0-2860 GCA_038129925.1 Flavobacteriaceae bacterium | reverse complement strand
AAAGATTTTCGAATTGCTGTATTGAGTAGGGGGTATGGTAGAATATTGAAAGGAGTACAAATTGCAGATGAGAAAAGTACTGCAGCTACTATCGGTGATGAACCGTTTCAATTTTATTCAAAATATCAAGACATTGAAGTTGTTGTTGCCGAGAAACGCATTTTAGGCTTAAAGAAAATTGAAAAACTACCCTATAAAGTTAAATTACTCATTTTGGATGATATTTTGCAACATCGCTATGTAAAACCAACCACCCTTGTGCTGACAACTACCTATGATGCACCTTACGTTTCAGATGCATTATTGCCAGGCGGTAATTTAAGAGAATCAAAGTCAGGTGCGCAACGAGCAGATATAGTACTGGTTACGAAATGTCCCGAAAAACTAACAGTACAGCAAATAAAATTTTTTAAAGAGCGCTTGAATTTACTCCCCAGGCAGAAAATATTTTTTACTGAGATAAAATACAGTTCAACTGTACAGAATACGTTGACCAAAAAAGGTTTAACCAAACTTAAATCCCCTTTTGTATTGGTCACTGGAATTGCGGATCCAACTTCATTAGTAAGCCATCTCAATTCTTTAGGGCTTGACTTCATTCATCTTTCTTTTTCCGATCATCACCAATTTACTACTCAAGACATTAAAAAGCTAAAAAAGGTACAAGGGGGAGGAGATATTTTAACTACTGAAAAAGATTATACACGTCTGCATCCAGTTCTACAAGATGAAAATCTATTTTACTTACCCATTGATATGGCATTTTTGGATGCAGCTATGGAGCAAGAATTTAAAGCTTATTTAAAGGAAAAGATTAAGCTCAATTAAGCAATGTGCTTGTGTGCTTTATAGGAAGAGCGAACAAGAGGGCCACTTTCCACATGTCTAAAACCTAGGTCAAGAGCAAAAACTTCCAGTTTTTTAAAAACATCAGGCGTAATAAACTGCTGGACGGGAAGATGCTTTTTACTGGGTTGCAAATATTGACCAATAGTAACCACATCTACATTAACCTTTCTTAGATCGTGGAGTGCTTCCATTACTTCTTCTTCTCGTTCTCCAAGGCCCAGCATGATTCCAGATTTTGTTCTTTGAATTCCTTCTTCTTTAAGATAGCGAAGTACTTCCAGACTAGTGTCGTATTTTGCTTGAACTCTAACTTTACGTGTCAAGCGTCTAACTGTTTCAATATTGTGGGAAACAACTTCCGGAGCAACTTGCACTATTCGATCAATATTGCGAGTATTGCCTTGAAAATCAGGAATTAGTGTTTCCATAGTAGTTTGTGGGCTAATTCTTCTTACTGCATTTACGGTTTCAGCCCAGATGATGGAACCCATATCTTTAAGATCATCACGGTCCACAGAAGTAATGACTGCGTGTTTGATATTCATAATTTTAATAGAATTGGCAACCTTTTCAGGTTCGGCCCAATCTACCGCACTAGGTCTTCCTGTCTGTACACCACAAAAACCACAGGAGCGTGTGCAGATATTTCCTAAGATCATAAAAGTGGCTGTTCCTTCTGCCCAACATTCTCCCATATTGGGACAACTTCCTGAGGTACAAATAGTATTGAGTTTGTACTTATCCACCAATCCTCTGAGCTCTGTGTATTTTTTCCCTGTAGGGAGTTTTACTCGAATCCAGTCGGGTTTTTTTTGGTGTTTGATTTCTTTTTCTTGTACCTCCATCATCCTGCTTTTGTGCAAAGATACAAACTCTTATCTAGAGACTCAAAAGATAAAAGAGAGTAAAACCAGTTAAAAATAAAAGTCCAACTACACTTAAGATGCGTAAGCCTGGTTTTGGCTGGTATTTTTTTGGCATTGCTTTACTGATCACTAATCGGTAGTTTAAAAAAGCGTATAAAGGAGCAGTGAGGAAGGAGAGTACAGTTGCGATTTGAACTAATTGTCCCATTTCAGAAAGAAGAAACACAAAAATACCTACCGTACCGAGTGTTAAAATAAGCATCCATGGGAGGTAGTAATTTTTTTTCTTCTGAAACAGTAATTGAACAGTTTTTGACATGGCTCTCGGTGAAGCATCCAAGGTGGTTAAAGTGGTGCTCAGCATGGTGGTAAAGGCTGCAATTCCGATGATTCCGTAGGCAGCCTGCCCAAGGTTAGTGGTGTAGAGTGTTATTAACTGTTGAGCAAAGGCGCCTCCCTGAGTTGAAAACTCAGCTCCTGATCCGAACATGACTAAGGCACCTAAGCCTAAAAAACACAAAGCAAGAATTATAGTTGCGATATAGCCAACATTAAAATCAAAGAGACTATCTTTAATTGAACTGTTCTTTTGGGTTTTATTTTTTTCAATTGTCCAAATGGAATGCCAAATTGAAATATCTAATGGAGCAGGCATCCAACCCAAGAATGCGATGAGGAATAACAGTCCTGACGACTCAGGGAATACTTGAGTAAATGAGAGAGGTGTTTGGTTTTTTACAAAAGCCACACTTGCTGCCAATATACTACTGATTGCTAAAGTTATCATAATGACCTTGATTAATTTATCAAGCCATTGATATTTCCCTAATATTAAAATAGCACTGCAAGAAAGCGTTATGACGATACCCCAGATTACAATATTTGATGTTAGACCAAATAAGGTAGCAGCGAGGCCAGCGGTCACTATAGTCACCGCACTTTGTATGGTAAACATGGTTCCCATATTCAGTATAAAATAGGCCCATAAATAACCTTTTCCCAACTTGTGATACCCGTCTAAAAGAGTTTCACCAGTTGCCTGAGCATAACGAGGACCATATTGAAAAAAAGGATAATTAAATAAGTTTATCAGTAAAAGAGCCCACACCAACCCCCATCCGAAATCTGCACCTGCTCTAGTGGAT
>JAYPMN010000228.1:0-2895 GCA_038129925.1 Flavobacteriaceae bacterium | reverse complement strand
CAGCAACACCCCTTTGGAAGAATGGTAAAATTGCGTTTGTTAGATCTAAACACTAAAGAAGTCAGTGATTTAACAGCTCCTTTTTATGGAGGTCAAGGCACCATCAATGTACCTTCATGGAATCCTGAAGGAACTCAGTTTGCTTATGTCGTCTATTCCCTAGAGGACAATTAAAAAGATAAATGGGTTATATTGCAAGAATGGAAAAGCGAAAATGTGATTTGTGCAGACAAGAAAAGTCAATAAATGAGTTTCGCTCAATGAGTAGCAACACCAAACGGGAAAAAAACACAATATGCAGAAAGTGTGAGAGCCAAAGAGGCTCAGAGCTTTGGCTTTAGGCTCCTAGCTTTTTTTTAACAGTATCCGCTATTCTTTTGCCATCCGCTTTTCCTGCCAACTGTTTAGAAGCTATTCCCATTACTTTACCCATATCTTTCATACCGGAAGCTCCTGAGATTTCTATGATCGACCCTATAGTAGATTCTAATTCATCGTCGGACATCTGTGCGGGAAGGAATTCCTCAATAATAGCTGCCTGAGTCTCTTCTGGCTCTGCTAAATCAACGCGATTTTGATCCCTAAAAATAGCTGCACTGTCTTTTCGCTGTTTTACCAAACGCTGAAGTAATTTGATCGCATCTTCATCAGTTAATTCACCTGAATCTCCACCTGAAGTCTGAGCTAATAAAACTGCAGACTTAATTGCCCTTAAAGACTCAAGCCTTACACTGTCTTTAGAGCGCATGGCGTTTTTCATTTCCTCTGTAAGCGTACTTAGTACTCCCATATTTTCTATTGTTAATCTACGTTATCGTGTAAAAATGAGTTGTTAGAACGCATTTGTATTTCATCGTTGGTGTCCGTATCCAAAGTTGTTCTTGACGGCTGATCAGGCAAAATTAGCATCTAAATCCAATCCCTGTCTCTTATATGCAGGCTGTTTTTCTAGATCATCTACTCGCTGTAATTGATGCATAAACTTGTGGTTAAATGCTTTTAAATGTTCCTTTCTCTTTTCATTTTGAGCTGAAAGAGTTTCATCTATAGATTGATTAAAAGGTTCTTGCTGAGCTTGTTCCTTTGTGGTAGAAGTTGGCTCATCCTCCGATTCTTGCACTAAAACTTCAGTTTTATCGGTCTCTTCCAACTCTTTTACCTCAAATTTTATTTCTAATGCGGCTTCGTCGATATCTTTTACTGCTTTTTCCTGCTCAAGTTTTACATCCTCAAGTTCCTTATGCTTAACTGAGGCTTGTTCAGTATCATTTTTTTGAGGCAAAGGCATTTCAAATTCCATTTGAATTTGACTTTCAGGAGCAACATGCTCAGGATCAATAACTTCCATATCAAAGTGGTCTTTGACCTCTATCTCGTTAAAAATAAACTCTGATTCCTCCTCGGAAGTTAAGGCTTCTTCAGATTCTGAATCAATTAAATCTGCTTTGTCCTCCTCCTTTCGGATTTCTTCTGCATCAAAAGATGATGAGCTCAAATCAAAATCAAGAGCCTGTTCAAGGTCCTCCTCTTTCTCAATAGGATCTTCAGTTTCATTCATTCCAGGTATATCTTCTTCGACCTCTTTCATTTTCAGCGCGTGCTCATCTGGAATACTATGTTCTGTTTCTTCTATATCTAACTCAGAAACTACGAAGTCCTCTTCTTTATTAACTTCAAGCTCTTGACCGACAGTTTCATCAGATTGAATATTTTGAAGATTTTCAGGCTCTTCAATGTTTTCCATGGGGTAAGGAATCACTTCATACGCTACATCTAAATCATTTAGCAAAGCATTCATCTGAATCAATGGATTTTCATTTTCAGAAGCCGTAGTTTTGAAATAATCAGAAGGGGCTAAATCATGCTGCATTTCAGATTCATTCAATTCAATTGAATTGTTCTCCATGTTGGCATCACTCAGATCATGAACAACCTTTTGCTCATCTTCCAAGGAATGAATGATTTTTTTTGCCTCAGTATTTGAGATTTGATTTTGTTGCTCTTGACCAAAGCCAGTTGCAATAACGGTAACTGAGACTTCATTACCCAAACTCTCATCTTCACCAACTCCCATAATAATATTGGTGTGATTCCCTGCTTCCGTTTGGATATAGTCGTTTATTTCCCCTATTTCGTCAATAGTGATCTCGTCAGAACCCGATACTATCAGCAGTAGCACATTTTTGCAGCCTGTAATTTTATTGTCATTTAAAAGTGGGGAATCTAAAGCTTTTACTATGGCTTCTTGGGCCCTATTACTTCCTGATGCTGTTCCTGACCCCATAATAGCTGTTCCGGAGTTTGTCAGTACAGTTTTTGCATCCTTTAAATCTATATTTTGAGTGTAGTGATGAGTAATAACCTCTGCGATACCTCGTGCTGCTGTCGCCAAAACTTCATCAGCCTTTGCAAAACCTGCTTTAAAACCGAGGTTGCCATAAACCTCTCTCAGCTTATTATTATTGATTACAATTAGAGCATCTACAGCCCCTTTTATTTTTTCCAATCCCCTTTGTGCTTGCTCTAAACGCAATTTCCCTTCAAACTGGAAGGGCATAGTAACTATACCTACAGTAAGTATATCCATTGATTTTGCCATTTGAGCAATGATAGGCGCTGCACCCGTACCAGTTCCACCACCCATTCCTGCTGTGATAAAAATCATTTTGGTCTGAGTTGATAAAATGCTGTGGATCTCTTCGTGACTTTCTTGGGCAGCTTTTGCACCAACTTCAGGGTTGGCTCCTGCCCCTAGACCTTCGGTTAAACTAGCTCCTAATTGAATTTTTGTTGGTACACCGCTTTCTGAAAGTGCCTGAGCATCAGTATTACTGATGATGAAATCAACTCCTTTAATTCCTTGTTGGAACATATAATTGATCGCATTACTTCCAC
>JAYPMN010000227.1:0-2895 GCA_038129925.1 Flavobacteriaceae bacterium | reverse complement strand
TGCTTCTTTTTCAGCACGTGCTTCTTTTAAAATACGTTGGTTGTCCGATTGCAAACTTTCCATTTCAGTTCGCGCTGCTTCAGCTGAAGCTAAGGCGTCTTTAATAGAGGTTTCACGTTCGTTTACCGCACTCAAAATAGGACCCCATGCATATTTTCTCAAAAGAAAAAGCAGCCCAATGAATATCATTGATTGCCAGAAAAACAGACCTAAAGAAAATTCACTTATTAATTTTTCCATCGTTTAAAACTTTGCGTTAAAGTAACTCCCGTAAAGGAATACATTGTTTAAACTGCAAATAAAGCAGCAAAACCAATTCCCTCTACAAGAGCAGCAGCAATTAACATTGCTGTTTGAATTTTACCGTAAGCATCCGGTTGACGGCCAATAGCCTCCATTGCAGAACCACCGATTCTACCAATTCCCATACCTACTCCGATTACTACTAAACCGGCACCTACCATTACTGGAATTTCCATAGTTATAAATTTAAATTAAACATTCTTTTTAGACACATGACTGTGTATGTTTTAATGATGCTCATGTTCCTCTGCGGCAAAGCCGAAATAGAGTGCTGAAAGCATCGTGAAAATATAGGCCTGTAACAAAGCCACTAACAATTCTATTAATGAGATTGCAAAAGCCAATCCAAAGGATAATGGACTTCCCAACCAACTTTTAAAAATAAACATCAACCCAATTAAACTCATCAGTACAATATGTCCAGCCTGCATATTTGCATACAGACGAATCAATAATGAAAAGGGTTTTATAAATATTCCTAAAATTTCGATAGGAATTAAAATAATGTACAAGGGTATTTTGGCATACCACTTCATTGAAGATCCTAATGGATCAAAGAGGTGAAGCCAATAATCTTTTGTCCCAGTAAAATTTGTAATCAAAAAGGTTAAAAGTGCTAATCCAAAAGTAACCGCAATATTCCCAGTCACATTTACCCCTAGTGGAGTAAGCCCTAATAAGTTTAAAAACCAGACGAAGAAAAATACGGTTAATAGAAAGTTCATATACTTCATGTATTTCTTTTCACCAATATTGGGCCTCGCGATGTCGTCTCGTATATATAAAACAATCGGCTCAAAGAAACGTCCTATTCCGGTTGGAACTCCTCCATTATTTGTATAGGTTTTAGCAAGTGATCTAAACAACCAGAACATTAACAAGGCGATCAATAACATACTGACAACCCCCTTAGTAATGGATAAGTCAAGAGGCGCAATGTTAGTAGCGTGGTGGGATTCGTCATAATTAATTGTCCCAGCTTGATCTGTTTTGTATATTTTACCGTGTTCTAGTTTGTAATAATTTGAACCAACGTGAGCAACCTCTTCTCCATGGTGAAGTTTGGTTGATGAAAATACTTGTAAGCCTTCGTCCCAGAGGATTACTGGTAACGGGATGCCAATGTAAACATGCTCTCCTTGATCGTTAGTATATGAAAATAAACTGAAATCGTAAGCGTCTTCAAGGTGATGAGAAATGTACTCCTTTATTTCTATCTTTAAGTCTTTTGGGGTTTCGCTGTCTTTAGCAAGCAGTTTATTGGGCGCCGAAAACAATGTTGCCAAGAGGGCAGAAAATAAAATAAATTTGTTAAGCTCTGACGGCATAAAACGTTATTATAAATAGTGCTTTTGAGCGCTGCAAATGTAAGGCTTTCGAATAAATAAAGAAACAATTAAATGCTTTTTTGAATTTCTTTTAAATAGGGAACGGATTTTAGAATAAAATGCTTTCTTCAACAGCTAGCGTTAGCACTCTTTTATTTTATTTATATTGTCTTGCAAGCAGCATAATTTCCAATAATAACCCCAATGCGTAAGGGATAAAGAAAATAAAAAACTCTTGACGTATAATAATCCCGTCTAAATGGAACTTGGGGTGAAAAAAAATAAAATAAGTGCTGAATTTGAGTGCTACGGTAATCAAGTAAAGCACTGCCAAATTGCTCTTTTTTTTGTCTATACCCCTTCCCAATAGTATCAAAGCCACTAATGCCATAACAGCATTGATCCCATAACTTTGAATTAAAAAGGTTTGTGCTAGCGGATTAAACTGAAGGTGAAAAACAAGGCCAATACCCATCAGCACGATTAGGGAAATGATAAAGCTTAAGGTTTTTTTCATTCGTTATCCCAAAATTTTTTGCCTTGTCGATAGATTAACCACAAAATGGTAAACAAACCAAAGACAGATAATAAAAGTGTTGCAAGTTTATTTGGAGGTTTATAGCTACTGTCCAAATAGGCGCCAAATTTTATGGCTCCATACATAATGACTGCGATTTGAATCGCTAAACTTGAAAAAATGAGCCATTTATTAGGCTGTTTTTTCATGTGATTCTCTTAGTTTCTTAACGCCCTCCTCCGATGATTGCATTTTACATTGTGCATTGAAGGTCGCTCCTGCCTCAACAATCAGCTTTTGAGTTAATACCTCTCCCTCTACATTAGAATTGGTCTTTAGACTCAAAATTCCAGATACCATAAGTTTCCCTTTAAAAAGACCTTCTATTTCAGCGTTTGCGCAAGAAACCTCTCCTAAAACTTTAGCTTCTTTTCCTAAAATTACTTTTCCTGTAGTTTCAACATTTCCTTCAACAGAGCCATCTATCCTGATGTCTGTCTTTGCTTTTAAGGTTCCTTTTAAAGAGGTGTTTTGGTCAATTTTACTGTACTGTCCGTTAGTCTCTATTCCTTTCATTTTTAAGGGTTTTCCAGTTCTTGTTTTTTAAAATCGTTCGATATTGGGAAGCCAAAGCTACAAAATTATCAGTATTTCGTTGAATTAGTTCTTCTAGTCTTCCTTCTGTTTCTATATTTTTAACCTCCTGAGGGTCTCTAATTCCGTGTACAACTACAAAAATATATTCTT
>JAYPMN010000226.1:1411-2928 GCA_038129925.1 Flavobacteriaceae bacterium | reverse complement strand
CCCCCGTGGGGGAGGGTTATACCGCCTCATTAGTAGAAGTTGTTTTTTACCCTGAAAGTTCAAATCCGCTCATACTTTCTACGGGAACTTTAGTTTTACCAGAACAATATGTTTTTCCTGCCTATCAAAGTAGCAAACCTTAATAAATCTAAAATTGAAGAAATAATAATTTCTAACTCTCAATTAATTAAAAAAAAAAAATTTTAAATCACTAATTATCATTTGATTAGTGAATTTTATATATTTATAATTAAAGGTTTTATCATGAAAAAAATAATTATCCCACTATTGTTATTGTCTTTTTTCTCCAACGCTCAGTTTAATTATCAATCAATTTTGAAGGATAATAACGGAGTTGTAATTGCCAATACTTCAATTACATACAAAATTAGTTTTATTTATGACTCAACTTCAGGATCAACTATTTACAGTGAAACACACTCTATAACTCCACCTTCAGACGGAATAATAAATCTTGTAATTGGTTCTGGAACAGCAGTCAGTGGAACTTTTTCCTCAATTGATTGGAGTAGAACATTATACATTAAAAGAGAGGTGGATACAACAGGTAGTGGAACTTTTACAAATTTTGGGACTACACTCTTAAATAGTGTCCCAAAGTCCAATTTTGCTGAAAAAACATCAAATCTTGTGGTTAATTCAACAACCGTGGGTATTGGTACTGGAACAAATACACTTGCGGATTACACTATATCTATAGGACCTTCTTCATTGCCGAATAATTCTTCTGGATCAAACATAGCAATTGGTTATGAAGCCCTATATTCAAACTCCTCAGGAGCTGACAATGTAGCTACTGGAAAACAGGCTTTAAAAAATGCCACTAGTTCATTAAATACAGGCCTTGGAAATTTTGCTTTATATGATATTACAACTGGTGGAGGCAATACCGCTATTGGTAGAAGTGCTGGAATTAATAATCAAACAGGAAGTAATAACACTTATTTAGGATATGGTGCTAAAACAGCATCTAGCTTGAATACTACTAACTCTACTGCCATTGGAGCCATGTCGACTGTCACATCTAGCAATACAATACAATTAGGAAATGAAGATGTAACACTTGTCCAAACCTCTGGAACTATTTCAGCTTCCGCTTTTGTTGGAGATGGTTCTGGATTAACAAACATCAGTGTATCAGGTCCAACTTATAAATCATCAATGGTTTTACAAGACTCACCGTCAGCTGCTACAGATTCACAAATTGACCTTCCAGGGTTAAGTTTTAGATGGAATTCTGGAAAGCTTGAAATAAAGGGTGAATCAGGCAACTCTCCACAAGCTTTAATCTTTTATTTTAGCTACCATACAGATGGAAACGATACAATTAATTTTAGGCCTGATACTGCAAGTCATAATACAAGTGATTGGACTGCAGTGGATGATTCTTGGGGTAATACATTGCCATCAATAACTGGGTATTATTCAGTTTACGAATTTGATTTTAGTGTATATCCTTTAAATGCTTCAGGAAATCATTTAGGAAAGACGTATAA
>JAYPMN010000226.1:789-1401 GCA_038129925.1 Flavobacteriaceae bacterium | reverse complement strand
TGGGGTGGAGTTCATATGAGAGCTTTTTATCAATAATATTTGAATTAGATTTTTGAAAAATTCTCTTCACATATTGATATTTATTTTCACCCATTTTCTTTATGGTCAAACGCAAGTAGCTACCAATCCTCTAGTTTCAAGTACAAAATCTACTGTATTATTTGAAACTATAGGACAATCTATTATTGGAAAATCTACTTCGAATGGTATTACACTTTTTGAAGGCTTTACCTACTTAGCCAATACAACCTTACCTACAGTCAACTTAACAGACTCCGACACTGATAATATTGTTTCTAATTCAGATGTAGTAACAATAACAGCTACCTTCTCAGAGAGTATGTCTGCTTCACCTACCATATCCTTAACTGGTGTCATTTCAAACGTATATATGACACCGATTAATGGAGTAGAGCTTTTAAATAGTAGTCTCTGGTCAAGCAATGAACCTAATCATCTTAATACAAATGAAGATTATGGAGAAATTACAAATGGAAAATTAAATGATATACCAAATGGAATAAATAATAGTGCAATAATCGAATTCTCGGATAATAGAAATTCATCTATATCGAATTATACTTATGTTGGGTCATATAAAGGACACAGTTA
>JAYPMN010000226.1:278-779 GCA_038129925.1 Flavobacteriaceae bacterium | reverse complement strand
AGAAATAGTGGTGCTCATTGGAATGTTTGTAAGGAGGAGGCTGTTTCATTTGGAGGAAGCTTGTTTGTTATAAATAGTGATGCTGAATTTGAATATGTAAAATCTGTTATTTCAAATATAGATTACCACATAGGTTTATATCAAGACACAAATGATTCAAATTATTCTGAACCTAGTGGAGGATGGAAATGGGTTGATGATTCAACTACTTGGACCTATACCTGGACGGTTTCCACTACAGTTATTTCCACAACTGCCACCGTTTCTGGAACTGACATATTAGGCAATGCCTATTCAGGAACTGAGAGTATAACATTTGGTTTAAGAACTATACCTGATTATTTTGTTGAGGACGGATTGGTAGCTTGGTATCCTTTTAATGGAAATGCCAACGATGAAAGCGGAAATTTGATGAATGGAGAATCAGAAAACAATCCTTCTTTAACAACCAATCGATTTAATGAATCCTCTTCAGCTTACAATTTTGATTGGGATAATGTT
>JAYPMN010000226.1:0-268 GCA_038129925.1 Flavobacteriaceae bacterium | reverse complement strand
GATTGGCAAAGAATCAATTTAGATCATCAATTTAATTTAGGTTCAGTATTCTCAATAAATGTTTGGATTAATCCCGAATCTTACTATTGGCCTTCAAATAACACAAAAAACTCTGTAATCATTGCAAATAATGCAGATTGCAGTAATACAAATTTTAGATTGAATTTAAGTACTTCAAATAATGTAGACGGAATTATAAGTTCTTCAGGTGGAAACAATTTTGCCTTTAGTGGAGGTGAAGACGATAAAGCTGGCTTAAATGAATGGC
>JAYPMN010000225.1:0-2956 GCA_038129925.1 Flavobacteriaceae bacterium | reverse complement strand
GTAGCCAAAAAAGCATCAAGCCTTTGTCTATGGATTTCAGTACAATTTGATTTGCCAGTTCACTATTCTCAAAAATGGGAGCGAGCATTAGTCCGCTTCCTCTGATTTCTTTAATCGCAGCATTTTCGAGTTCCTTCCTAATTAATGCTTCCTTAGTTTGAATTTGTTTCATTAACTTACTGTCCCGGATTTCTCTTAGCGTAGCCAAGCAAGCTGCTGCAATCAATGGATTTCCACCAAAGGTAGTTATATGTCCTAATTTTGGTTGGTCTTCCAATAGTCGCATAAGGTTGTGAGATGCAGTAAATGCTCCCACAGGAAGTCCACCACCCATCCCTTTACCCATAACAAGGATGTCTGGACTGATATTGAAATGTTCAAAACCAAAGAATTTTCCTGTTCTCCCAAAGCCAGGTTGTATTTCATCGAGAATCAGCAAGGCTCCTACAGCTTCACAACGGGCCTTTACTTTTTGCAAATAACCTTCTTTGGGCAAAATAAATCCTGCACCACCTTGAATAGTCTCTAGAATGACGGCTGCGGTTTTGGTTGTAATTTCTTTTAAATCCTCTTCTTCATTAAAACGAATAAACTTAGTATCTGGAAGTAGAGGCCGATACCTCATTTTTTGATGTTCTGAACCTAACAAACTCAACGCGCCGTGGGTGCTTCCGTGATAGCTGTTTTGAGCACCTATGAGTTCACTTCTCCCAGTTGAACGTTTTGCGAGTTTGAGCGCTCCTTCTATCGCTTCAGTGCCTGAATTTGTTAAGTAGACCGACTCGTGATTATCTGGAAGTAATTCAATAAGTTCTTTACATAAACTTACAGCTGGAGCCTGGGCAAACTCACCGTAAACCATAAGGTGTAAGTATTTTCTGGACTGTTTTCTTATTGCTCTGGTTACTTTAGGATGACAATGACCAAGACTGCAGGCAGACACTCCAGCTACAAAATCCAAATATTTTTTTCCTTCCGTATCGGTAAGGTAAACACCTTTGGCTTTCGCAATTGATATTCCTAAGGGATGAGGTGTAGTCTTCGCTTGATATTTGAGAAAGTCATCTTTAAGCATATGACTTAGTTTTTTGTCTTTTCAAGGGTTGGTATTTGTTCTTCTGGGTATTGAAATTTTAAAATTTCAGGGAACTGTTCTTGATCATTTTCATCAAATAGATCTTCAATTGTTTCAGGGCGCTGTAGAATTCTCCATGTAAAACCCTTTAAAGTTCTGTCATTTTCTGGAAGTTCATCCTCTGGATAAACATTTCCATTTGGACTGACTAAAAATGTAATCTCGTCGATTTGCCCATCGACAAACTGCATTTTTAATGCACTACACGTAGTCTTATCTATACCAATGAGTTGAAGATCCTCGTCATTATACAGATAGTAGACCATTTCGGTATTTTTAGTAATGACAATATTGTCGAGTTTACTTTCTTTAAAGGCACCTCTTAGCAGTCCGCCTTTGATCTGTTGGTAGCCATCCTCACTCAGCGTATCTTTTTCAATAATAAAAACCCTACCGTCAATTTTTAGAGAGTCAAGTTTGTTTGTTTTGGTATCGGAAAGTAATTGGATTTCATCTCCCGTCATTTGACTTTCATCAAACCACAGCACGGGGTTTTTTTCATGATAATTCTTTTCTGTAAAAACTTGTTCTTGCTGCTTGGTTAATGGTTTTTTAAGCAATTTCGTCAGACCTATAGATTCATCTAAATATAAAGAATCAGATCGACCTCTCAGGTCACTTTTTAAGATTCGAACATCGTAGTAAGCACGAAGAATTCGTTTTTCTTCTGGTCCAGTGGCAACTAAAGTATCTGCGTGAATAAAAAGAGAATCTTGATCGATGATATTGACTGCCATAGCTCTTCGCGTAATGATAGCAGAGTCTCGCTCTTTAAATATTTCACCATAATTCCCTGTGATGATGGAGTTATTTGTCGTGTCAACTATACTGATGTTCTTTGTAGCTGCCGCATAGTTTCGCTCGCTCTCAAAATAAAGACTGTCCCCTTTAATGATTTTATTATCGTAAAATAGGGTAGCATTTTGTTTAAAAATTCCTTTTTCACGATCCATATCGTAAAATCCACGTTCACACAGAACAGTATAGGTCTCTCCCTCAATTTTTGAATTGCCATAAAGATAAGCTTGGTTGCTTTCAGTAAAATAATCTAATTGTTCTGAGTTGACAATATACTCTGGATTGTTTATGGTTACATCGGAGATAAAGCGGTATTTTTTTTGATCCATGAAGTACTGTCCCTGGTTGCTAGTCAGCGTGCTGGTGCTATCTACAATAATGCCTGGGGTATTGTAAAAAGCCTTTTCATTGATTCGATCCAGGTTGAGTTCTTCTGTTCTCAAGGTCATGTCAGGACGTTCCAGATATACATTTCCTTGAGCAAATGCTTTTTTAGTTTTTCCGTCGTATTCAATAGTTTTACAAGTCATTCGCAGGCTGTCACCTTGAGTAAAAACTACTTTACCTAAAGCTCTAAAATAATTTTGTTTTGCATAAAAAAATGCCTGATCGGATTCGATTAATGCCCCCTCATGAAAAAGCAGCACTCTTTTATCATCTGATTTAAAAAGGATGTTGGCTCCTGGATAGCGTTCTTGATCCTGAGTGGAGCCACCTGCTTGACGGATTTTTACAATTTTAGATTCTTGGGCATAAAGTGATCCTAAAAAAAATTGAGCAATCAATACTGCGCAAATACAAAATGACGGCTTCATTGGATTTTAACTTATCTGTATATCGTTTGTGCTCGGTCAGGGCCTACAGAAACAATTTTTATTGGTGTCTCTAAAGCCTTTTCTAAATAATCGATGTAATCTAGGAAGTTTTTAGGAAATTGAGTTACTTCGTTCAGTTGAGTCAAATCCTCTTCCCATCCATTGAGTTCTTCATACAGGGGTTGAATGTCATCACTTGAAATATCAT
>JAYPMN010000224.1:0-2993 GCA_038129925.1 Flavobacteriaceae bacterium | reverse complement strand
TTGCCCTTGGGGTTCGTCTAGGAGGTATGGGCATAGCTATTGGCAGTAAAATAGGAGAAGCCACAGCAGAGTTATTGTTTGACTAGACCGGTAAGCAAGAACTTAAACGAAATCCTATTAGTTTTTGTACTTTAGATCTAACTTTTAACCCCAAACCGTATACATCTAAACATAAAAAAAACAATAGAATGAAATTTAAAATCCTTGTACTCACACTGCTTTTTTGTGGGGTGAGCTTCGCCCAAAAAGAAACTAAAAAAGATAAGGCAGAAAAGAACGAAAAAACAATAGAAGAACTTACTAAATCAAGTAAAAAAATAGAAGGCCTTTTCACCATCTATCAGGACACTGTAACAGCGGAAGTTAAAATGGTCCTTAAAGAAGATCAGTTCCAGAAGGAGTTTATTTATTTTTCACAAATTGCTGATGGAATTCTTGAGGCGGGTAGTTTTAGAGGTTTATACAGGGGCTCAACTTTATTTGAAATAAAAAAGTATTACAATAAAATTGAAATTATAGCACCAAATACAAACTATTATTTTGATCCCAAAAACCCGCTCTCAAAGTCAAAAGATGCGAATATTTCAGATGCACTAATAGCAAGCAGTAAAATTCTAGCACACGATAAGGAAAACGGATTATACCTGATTAATGCCAATGATCTCTTTTTATCAGAGACCTTCACTCGAGTAAAACAGCCAAAAGGTCCAAAATCATCCCCAAATGCATTTAGTTTAGGTTCTTTTGATAAAAAGAAATCTAAAATAGAGGAGATAAAAAACTACCCAGAAAACACCAACATTAAGACTGAATATGTCTTTAGAAACCCAGGTGTTAGAAATGGAGGATCTGAGGCGGTAACAGACGCTAGAAATGTATCTATTAAAGTATTTCACAGTTTTTTAAAAATGCCTAAGGATGATTATGAAGTGAGAATGGATGATCCACGAGTAGGGTATTTTATCACTCAGGTAAATGATCAAACGGCAACTACTACCACAAATTATCGCGATATGATCAGCCGTTGGAAGCTAATAAAGAAAAATCCCGATCAAGCGATCTCTGAACCCGTGAAACCGATTACTTGGTGGATTGAAAATTCTACCCCAATAGAATGGAGAGAAACAATTGCTGAAGGGGTTCTCGCATGGAATAAAGCTTTCGAAAAAGCAGGTTTTAAAAATGCGGTAGAGGTTAAAATTCAACCTGACGATGCCAATTGGGATGCTGGTGATATTCGTTACAATGTTTTGCGCTGGACGTCCTCTCCAAGACCACCTTTTGGAGGCTATGGACCAAGAATGAAGAATCCTAAAACAGGAGAAATTATTGGAGCAGATATTATGTTAGAATTTGTTCATTTTACAAATCGAGTATTTTATGACAAGCTTTTTGTAAATGCAACAGAAGCTATGGATCTAGAAACTTATGAAGAACTCCAACAAAGCAAAGAGAATAAAGAGTCACCTAAATATTGTTCTTTAGGAAGCCTAATGCATGAAAACCTCCTTTTTGGAAATACGTTTTTACAAATAATGAATGCCTCAGATTTTGAACTTGAGAAGATTAAAAAGGAAAGTATGAAAGCACTTATAATGCATGAAGTAGGCCATACTTTAGGCTTGAATCACAATATGAAAGCAAGTCAATTATTTAGCCCTGAGGAATTATATGATGCCGAATTTATTGAAGGGAAAGCCTTGACAGGATCGGTAATGGATTATGCTGGACTAAACATTAATCCTGACCGAGACAAACAAGGGCAATACGCAGACACCGATGTAGGACCTTATGATATTTGGGCAATTCAATTTGGATATCAACCATACAAAAGTGCAGAAGAACGCGAAGCAATTTTAGAGCGTTCAACCGAAAAAGAATTGATTTTTGGAAATGATGCTGACGACATGCGCTCTCCTGGAAAAGCAATTGATCCACGTGTTATGACAGGGGACCTATCATCAGACCAGATACAGTATTCTATTGATCGAATCAAGTTAGTTAACAATTTAAAAAAGAACATTAAAAATCAGTTTAGTAAAGACGGTGAATTTTACGATGATTTAAGACGTTCGTATTACGTATTAAATAGTCAAGCAGCCAGAGCTGGAGATATTTTATCAAGATTTATCGGTGGAGTATATGTAGAAAGAGCTGCTTACGGACAAAAAAATGCTCAGCAGCCTTACACTCCAGTGAGTTTGGCTGAACAAAAGCGAGCTTTTAGTGCCATTAGTTCACATATTTTTGCTCCAAACGCATTCAGTACACCCAAAGAGGTCTATAATTACCTTGCGAAGAAAAGAAGGGGATTTGAGTTTTTCTCAGGACCTGAAGATCCTAAGATTCACAATATCGTATTAGGATATCAATCAAGAGTTCTAGCTCATCTGTTACACCCTAATACTTTACAGCGGATTGTTGACTCTGAACTTTATGGAAATCAATATAAGCTAGATCAATTTATGACAGATTTAAACAAGACTCTCTTTACTTCAGATATTAAAGGAAATATCAATTCCTTTCGTCAAAACTTACAACTGACTTATGTTAAAAGATTAATCGAAATGGTCTCTGGGGGAAAGGCCTCCAGATTCAACACCATGGCTCAATCTATGGCACTTTATAATTTGAATGAAATTCAGGGATGGACAAAAAAGCCAAAAGGAGATATTGGCTCTATAGCACACAAAACACATTTAACAACCCTGATTCAAAATGCTTTAAAAGAAGTTAAGTAAAACAATGAAAGGTTTAACGGTAAGCTTTGAGGTATGAGACATTATGTACTATTCTTTCTTGCCCTATTTTTGATAGGGTGTAAAGCCACGGAGGAAAAGCGACCCCCCAACATTATTTTTATTTTGACCGATGATCAAGGATATGGAGATTTAGGTATTTATGGAGCAGAGGACATTAGCACTCCCCATTTGGACTCAATGGCTGCTGAAGGAGCCTTATTTACTTCTTACTACGCCACTCAACCTGTTTGT
>JAYPMN010000223.1:0-3000 GCA_038129925.1 Flavobacteriaceae bacterium | reverse complement strand
ACTGTTTTGCTATTTCATTGATTTTGTCAAATGAGGCGTTCAATCCTCTAATAAGTGAAGAACTTAATCCCTGATGTTCCATTTCATTTAGGCCAGTAATTGTACATCCTCTTGGTGTAGTCACTCGATCAATTTCCTCTTCAGGATGGGTGCCGGCTTCGATCAACAAACTAGCAGCACCCATAGCGGTATGCATAGACATTTTTAGAGCAATATCTGCATCAAAGCCCATTTGCACTCCGCCTTGAGTGGTCGCTCTGATCAAACGCATCCAAAAGGCAATACCGCTTGCGCAAAGCACGGTAGCAGCTTGCATCAATTCCTCTTCAATGATAAGATTGGTACCCAATCCATTAAAAATAGCTTCAGCTATAGGAAGTTTTGATGCTCCTTCTTGGTTACTACAGAGGCAGGTCATCGATTTTGCTACAGAAATAGCGGTATTAGGCATGGCACGAATGATTGGGTAATTAGTGCTGATTTGTGTTTCAATCCTTGAAATTGGAAAACCAGTAATGGTGGATATGATAACGTGTTTATCATTGAGTTGAGGCTTTACTTCTTGAAGTATGGACTCGAACTGACTGGGCTGGACTGCAAAAATTAAAATATCAGCATTTTTTACTGCCTCATTATTATTGGTCGTTAGAAATACACTCTTGTATTCTTCAAATTCTCTGATAGTATCTAAGTTTCTTTTAGTGAGGTAAAGATCTGTATAGGTATTATTGATGATAAGACCTTTAGCGATGCTCAATCCTAAATTTCCGGCTCCGATAATGGCTATTTTCATATGTTCTGTTTTTAAAATACTGTGGCTTTTAGTTCCAGTCCTAAAGTCTCTTCCCAACCCATCATAAGGTTGGTGTTTTGAAGGGCTTGTCCCGAAGCTCCCGTGACTAAATTATCTATACAACTGGTAATTAACAACGTTTTTTCGTGTAAGTGAAGGTGAATGAAACAATTATTTGTATTCACTACTGACTTTAAGCTGATGGGATCTGTTGAAATATGTGTAAATGGAGCACTTTGGTAGAAGTTTTGATAAATGTGTTGTGCCTCTTCCAAGCTGCCATCATAGTAGGTATATGCAGTGGCAAATATGCCTCTTGTAAAATCTCCTCTTTGAGGCATAAAGAAAAGTTCTGCTGGTGCGTCCAATTGATTAAAAGTTCTGTGGATTTCACCTAAGTGCTGATGTGTAAAAGGTTTGTACCAGGAGAGGTTGTTATTTCTCCAGCTAAAATGTGTCGTAGGGCTCAGGCTTACCCCTGCTCCAGTGCTTCCTGTGGTTGCATTTATATGAATGGCTTTGGTGTATTTTTTATTTTTTGCCAAAGGCAATAATGCCAATTGAATAGCTGTTGCAAAGCAGCCAGGATTGGCGATGGCTGTTGCTTTTTCAATTTGTTCCTTTTGTAGCTCTGGCAAACCGTAAACAAATGATTTTCCCTGAAATTCGCAACTGTCTTCAAGTCTGAAATCGTTACCTAAATCAACAATTAAAGTTGTTTTAGAAAAGGTATGATTATTTAAAAAGTCTCTGGACTTCCCATGACCTAGACAAAGGTATAACACATCAATATCTGGTTGGACACTTCCAACAAAAAGCAAGTCTGTTCTCCCCAAAATGTCAGGGTGGGTTGAACTTACGGGTTTTCCTGCTCGAGTGGTACTGTAAACAAAATCAATTTCCAATGCTGGATGCTGAAGGATTAACCGGATGAGTTCACCACCAGTATATCCTGAGCCTCCAATGATTCCAACCTTTTTCATTTTTTAGAATTTAAATGTTGATAGATTTTTGTGGAATTGGCGGTCATTTTAATAAAGCCTTTAGCGTCATCAGCCGTCCATCCTTTATTGATTTCCCCATAGCTACCAAATTTGGCTTGCATGAGGTCAAAAGGAGATTCAATACCGAGTAATTCAAATCGGTAGGGGTGAAGTTCCACAAAGACCTTCCCGCTTACTCTTTCTTGACTGCTTTCCATAAATGCTTCAATGTCACGCATCGCTGGATCCAAATATTGGCCTTCATGCAACTGCATTCCGTAAAAATTTGCCAATTGTTCTTTTTGAAATTGCTGCCACTTACTTAAAGTATGTTTTTCTAGTAGATGATGCGCTTTAATGAGTATTAAAGGGGCTGCTGCTTCAAAACCAACACGCCCTTTGATTCCTATAATGGTATCTCCTACGTGTGTGTCTCGACCTACGGCATATTTTTTTGCAAGTTCTTGTAACTGTTGTATCAGTGAAACTGCATCTGACTTTGTTCCGTTTATCCCGACTAATTCTCCTTTTTTAAACTCCAACTCAACTTTTATTGGCTCTTTTTTTATTAGTGGGTTTGGGTAAGCGGAGTCTGGAAGTGGTAAATCAGAAGTTAAGGTCTCAGCACCGCCTACACTGGTTCCCCAAAGTCCTTGGTTGATGGAATACTGAGCTTTTTCCCATGGAATGTCAATGCCCTCAGATTTAAGGTAATTGATCTCATCCTCTCTAGACAACTGATTGTCTCGTATGAGTGTAATGATTTGCATTTCAGGTGCCATAACTTGGAAGATTAGATCAAAACGAACTTGATCGTTACCTGCACCTGTACTCCCATGAGCGATATATTTTGCACCAACTTTTTTGGCGTAGTTGACTATCTCGATAGCTTGGATGATACGTTCCGCACTTACAGAAAGGGGGTAAGTGTTGTTTTTCAACACATTACCAAACAGTAAATATTTGACAATTTTCTGATAAAAATCTTCAAGAGCGTTGATGTTTTGATAGGTAAAAGCCCCCATTTGATAAGCTTTTGTCTCTATAGTATCAATTTCATCTTTCGAAAATCCTCCCGTGTTGACGCTCACAGCATGAATTTCATATCCATCTTGGGATAATTTTTTTAGAGAGTAGGAAGTGTCTAATCCACCGCTATAGGCCAATACTAAAGTTTCTTTTTTCATGAGTTTTTCTTTTTGAGTAAAAGTGATTCTTTGATTT
>JAYPMN010000222.1:0-3045 GCA_038129925.1 Flavobacteriaceae bacterium | reverse complement strand
AAAAAATACAAACCTCGATACAATATCCTGCTCAAAGACGACAAAACCTATCCGTGGATCTGTATCAAAAAAGAGCCTTTTCCAAGGATATTTTTTACTCGAAGACTCATCAAAGACGGATCGGAATACTTTGGGCCTTTTACTAGTGTAAAGACCATTCGTACGCTTTTGGATTTAATCCGAAGTTTGTATCCATTACGAACTTGTAAATACGATTTGAGCAAAGAAAAGATTGAGGCTGAAAAATACAAAGTCTGCTTGGAATTTCACATTGGAAACTGCCTAGCTCCCTGCGAGGGCAAGGTAACTTTAGCAAAATACGACTCAAATATCGATGCCATAAGAGAGATTATCAAAGGTAATTTTAAGTCCGCTCTTAAAGATTTGCGTTTGGAAATGAACAGTTATGCTGAAGCGATGGAGTTTGAAAAAGCCCAATGGATTAAAGAAAAGATTGTAAATCTCGAAAACTATCAAGCCAAATCAACAGTAGTCAATCCAAAAATCAGCCATGTAGATGTATTTTCGGTAATCTCAGACGAGAGTTACGGATATATCAATTACATACAAGTTTCCTTTGGAGCCATTGTACGTTCACATACTCTAGAAATCAAGAAAAAAATGGATGAATCTGACACCACGCTACTGCAGTTGGGTATCGTTGAGCTTAGACAGTTGTTTTCAAGCACCTCAAAAACAGTTTTTCTGTCAGAGAAAGTCTCTTTGGGCGACACCCTAAAGGTAGAAGTTCCCCAACAAGGAGATAAGCGGAAACTGGTAGAAATGTCACTCCGTAATGCAAAATATTTCAGAATGGAACGCTTTAGACAAATCAAAATTGTAGATCCCGATCGACACGTAAAGCGTATCATGGAGCAAATGAAAAAAGACTTGAGGCTTCCAAAAGCTCCATACCATATTGAATGCTTTGACAACTCTAACATTCAGGGCTCAAATCCGGTAGCTGCTTGTGTGGTCTTTAGAGACGGAAAACCCTTTAAAAAGGAATACCGCCATTATAATATTAAAACGGTAAGTGGACCAGACGACTTTGCCTCCATGGAAGAAGTGGTTTACAGACGATATAAACGATTATTAGAAGAAGAGGCTTCTTTACCTCAACTCATTGTCATAGATGGGGGTAAGGGACAACTTTCATCTGCAGTAAAAAGTTTGAATTTACTTGGTTTAAGGGGTAAAATCTCAATTTTAGGTATTGCCAAAAGACTAGAAGAAATCTATTTTCCAGAAGACTCAATACCGTTGTATTTAGATAAAAAATCAGAAACACTTAAAATCCTCCAACGCGCTCGAGATGAAGCTCATCGTTTTGGAATTACCTTTCATCGAAATAAGAGAAGTCGATCCAGTCTAAGCTCTGAATTAGATCAAATCCCAGGAGTAGGACCTTCTACTCGTGAACAACTTCTACGTCATTTTAAATCAGTTAAACGCGTCAAAGAGGGAACACAAAAAGAAATAATTGCTCTTCTTGGCCCTCAGAAAGGCGAGAAGATTTTTAAAGCTCTACATCCTTGATTTTTAACATTTTTTAAAGGAGTTTCTTCAACATCATCTTTTCTGATTTCTTACCTTTACCACATGGCAAATCCCATCTTATTTGCACTCCTTTTTAGCTTGTATGTAGGAGCCTCTCAAAGCTTGCCTACAGATTCTTTAGCCCCTGTGGAATCATTTAATGAAGGAGAATGGTTCCAACTCAGACTCCACTACGGCCCTTTTAATGCAAGTTATGCAAGCTTTACTTTGGAGCGCGATACTCTAGGAATAAAACCCGTCTTTCACGCCAAAGGATTCGGTGAAACTACAGGTCTTGCCCGGTGGTTTTTTAAAGTTGAAGATTATTACGAAAGCTATTTTGATGAAAAAACTGGTACTCCCTATAAGTTTATTCGAAACATAAACGAAGGTGGCTATACAAAAAATATTGAAATTGATTTTGACCACGAACTCAATACCGCCAAAGTACTCGATAAGAAAAAGCAAAAAACCAATGAGTATGAAATAGAGCCCAATGTTCACGATCTCGTTTCATGTTTTTATTATCTGAGGAAAAACTACCCTGAAGAAGGGATATCGGTTAATGATACTTTTGATATAAACATGTTTTTTGATAATGAAAATTATGTTTTCAAATTAAAATACTTGGGAAAAGAAACAATAGGAAGTAAATTTGGTAAAATAAAGTGCTTAAAATTTCGTCCAATGGTTCAGTCGGGAAGAGTCTTTAAGGAACAAGAAAGCCTTACGCTTTGGGTTTCTGACGATAAAAACAGATTACCCATTCGGCTTCAGGCAGACATTTTAGTCGGTTCAATCAAGGCGGATATTGAAAACTTTAAAAATCTAAATCATCCATTTAAAATTGTCGTAGACTAAATTTCCTCATTTAAAATTATCCATGAATTCATTCAATATCTTGTTGAAAACCCCGAGAGCCGTCAATTGCTTATTGGTCTTGTTGACTTTCATTTGTTTGGGATGTAAAGAAGTTGAGGAGGATAAGGTTTTTGTCACTAAAGATATTAAAGAGGAGCCAGCACCGGATTTCTATTTTGGAATAGATCGAAACAAATACGTAGTAAAACAATTTAAGATTAAAAGAGGTGATACCTTTGGGAAAATTTTAGAAAGTAATGGTATTGACTACCCTGAAGTATATGCTGTACTTCAAGCCATAAAGGGAACAGTAAACATTCGTAAACTTACACTTGGAAAGCCCTACACGCTTTTTTTTGGTAAAGACTCTATTCCCACTCCGGAGTATTTTGTCTACCACCCTGATGTTTCAACCTATAAAAAAATCCACCTCAAAGACAGTCTATTTGGCGAGGAAGTGGTCAAACCCTTTCGAACTGTTGAGCTTGAAGCAGCTGGAATTATTGAAAGTTCACTTTATGAAACCATGCAAAACAGTGGAATAAATGAAGCACTGACCTACTACCTTTCTGATATTTACGCATGGACAATTGATTTTTTTCGATTACAAAAAGGAGATCGATTTAAAATTATTTACACTGAAAA
>JAYPMN010000221.1:0-3048 GCA_038129925.1 Flavobacteriaceae bacterium | reverse complement strand
GCACATATTGCTTGCTTATTCATATTATAGTTAATAAATTCACTCAAATATAACAATAGTTTTTTTATGTCTAGATACCTCAGTATTATCAACTACAGGACTCTGATCACATTGATTTTATCTCTATTAGTCCCTTTGGCAGCCTATCAATTTGAAGTAGTTTACAATATCGATTTAACACTCATGAGTATTGCAATTATTTTTCCTTTGGTATTTACAATACGCGGGGCGTTCAGAAGAAGAGAAAAAGCTTTAGAACACCTTAGTCTCTTTAGAGCAGGCCTAAAAACAATTGAAAATATAATCCATTTTTCCTCAAAAATCAGTGATGCTGATAAACTCGAAGGACAAGAAAAAATACATGCTCTAGATCTTGCCTTGTATGGTCATTTAACAACTAAAGATGAAAGTCCCGTTGAATTTGACAAAGCTTACTATGAGTTCCTTGACTTTATTAAGTTAAAGGGTGAAACTATCACTGGCGGGGCAAGGGAGAAAATATTTCGTTTTCTAAAGGACGTATTAGATAGTGCAGATAATTTGATTGGTATTCATTCTCACAGAACCCCAATTAGCTTAAAAGCCTACTGTCTGATTTTTATTTATATTTTTCCCGTGATTTACACCCCTACAATCATCAATAAAATCGGAATTGATAATCCGAGTTGGCTTACCTTTTTTATTGTCATTCTAAGTGAATTTATTTTGATTTCTCTCTATAACATTCAGGATCAAATGGAATATCCTTTTGACGATGAAGGCTTGGATGACATCAAACTTAAGTTGTTTAGTGTCAATAGAAAATAATTTCTCAATAAGCTCACAAAGTTGCATTTTATTTATGAACTGTATTATTTAATCTAGAAAGTTACCTCGTATTTTATTTTATAACCAAGACATATGATATGAAAAAAATACTTTTATGTTTAGTACTAACCCTTTCACTTGGCTGTAAAAACGAAACGTCAGTGAAAGAGCTCGCGAAGTTAATTGAAGCTTATCAAAATTTTCAAAACAACAAAGATCCTAACTTTCCCTTGGGGAATTACAGCGAAACTGAATTTGAAAAGCGTGCGTCTTTTTCTGATTCATTACTAATTCAATTAATAAAAATCGACCCAAACGGCTTTGACGAAGACGATAAAATATCTTACGAGCTGCTAAAATTTGTTCTGCATGAGATCGTAACTAAATATAAATTTAAAACACATTGGAATCCCATATTATCGGATGCTGGCTTTCATTCTAGTTTAACCTATCAAGTCAGACCGCTAACCAGTAAAAAAGCAGCTCTAGAATATTTAAACAAGTTAAAAGCAATTCCACTCTACATAGAACAACAGTCTGAACTCATCATAAAGGGTCTAAAGGCAGGCATTGGACAGCCTTTAGTTATATTTAAGGGCTATGAAACAACTTACAATCAGCACATAACCCCTACAGCAGAGGAAAATTTTTATTACAGTCCTTTTCTGAGCCTGCCCAAACCACTCAGCCAAGAAGAAAAAGATTCACTGCAAAGGGCAGCTAAACAAGTAGTTTTAGAACAAGTTATTCCCAGTTTTGAATCGGTTAAGGCTTTATTTGAACAGGAGTATTATCCCAATACACGAAAAGCAATAGGGATTTCTGAAACACCAGAAGGAAAAGCATATTATCAGAGCAGAATTGATTTTTACACTACTCTTGATCTTAGTCCAGAGGAGATTCATCAAAAAGGGCTTGATGAAGTCATACGAATTAAAAAACAAATGGATGCCATACTTAAAGAAATTGGATTTAAAGGAAGCATCCAAGAGTTTATCGCTTTTCTAAGAACCGACTCTCAGTTTTATGCCAAAACTCCTGAAGAGCTTCTCAAACACGCTCGAAATATTGCAAAAAAACTTGACGAACAACTCCCCCGCTTCTTTAAAACACTCCCTCGGAAACCATACGGGGTTGCCCCTGTTCCAGATGCAATTGCGCCTAAATATACCAGTGGCCGCTATGTCGGCACTTCTCCAGAAAGTACCGAGCCAGGATATTACTGGGTGAACACCTATAACCTTCCTAGCAGACCTTTATATGCCATACCCTCGCTCACTGCTCATGAGGCGGTTCCTGGACATCACTTACAGGGTGCTTTGAATCAGGAACTCCCCAAAACCATCCCTCAGTTTAGAAGAAATCTATACCTCTCAGCCTATGGTGAAGGCTGGGGACTTTATACAGAATTTCTGGCTAATGAAATGGGGATATACACCACTCCTTATGAGCATTTTGGTAAGTTGACTTATGAAATGTGGAGAGCTTGTAGATTGGTTGTCGATACAGGTATGCATGTATTCGGCTGGTCAAGACAAAGAGCTGTTAATTTTATGGCAGAAAATACTGCCCTCTCTATTCACGAAATCAATACTGAAATAGATCGATACATTTCATGGCCTGGACAAGCACTTGCCTATAAAATTGGAGAACTTAAAATTCGTGAGTTGAGGAGTTTGGCAGAAAAAGAATTGGGCGGTCAATTTGATATTCGTGAATTCCACGAAAAAATACTTGAAAAAGGAACGCTTACACTGCCCCTGCTCAAGCAACAAATCCTAAGTTATATCGAAAAAACTAAGGCTAATTGATGGTATTTTTTGTAAAAAATATCCCCAACTGATTTAACACCAGTTGTCTTCGATAAGAGGATCCTTCTAATGCAACCAGTGTAGCCAAAACAGATTTGACTCCTTGCTGTTGGGCTTTCCAAACCTGCTTTACCAAATATTTAATCTCGTGTGTCATTGTATATTCCTAGGTGTTAAAGGTAGAGAATCGATCTTTGTTTAGAAAATTGCAATTAGAACAAAAGCATTGATTTTTTTATTTTTTCAAATTGTGAATTGTCCCCTGTAAGCTCCCACTTTACAAGCGAAACAGGAATATTTCCTTTGCTGTTTAATGAATCAAAAAACCACTTTATACTAAAGTCACTTCCTTTTGTCTTGGCAGCTTCCATCATAAGGGATTCAATTAAGTACTTCCCTGTAATATAGCTTGTTCCATACCCAGGCTGTC
>JAYPMN010000220.1:0-3054 GCA_038129925.1 Flavobacteriaceae bacterium | reverse complement strand
TGATCCATACGCTCACCGTTAAGGGCTATGGGTTCGACCTCTAAGAGTTTGAAAAAGTTGTCATCATGGGCTTGCTCTAAAATAGATTGCCCCACTTTAAAAGCTTCCTTTCCGTTGAAAAGTATATTGAATTTAGTGTTTAAGGAGTGGTAGCCTCGATTAAGCATTTTATTTTTTTGGGTAGAACATCCCCACAACAAAAGGATTGCCAAAATGGATAATAAGGATGAAGTAGTATCTTTTTTCAACAGTAATGGTTTAATATTATAACTAAAAATGATGGGGTTTAGTATGCGTTTAAATTATAAAAATGTGCTTCCTGTTGGCCAAAGGTTTTGGAATTTGTGTAAAGGTCTTTTGCTAGCTAAGCTTTCTATAATATAACAATCCACTCTAAAACCTGTTTAATATTGTCCAAATTGGCAAAAGTTTGATATTGTTATTGTTTTATTTTAAAATAACTTTACATAAATATTCACTATGTCAGAAATGTATCCTCTGGTAATTTCGAAAATTACCAGAAACACTCAAAATGCTGTTTTGATTTCTTTTAAGGTTTCTGAAGCAGAAAATGAAATTTTTCGATTTGAAGCAGGGCAATACTTGACCCTCGAAACGAATATAAACGAAAAATCAGTAAGACGATCTTACTCTATTTGCAGTGGTGTAAATGAGGTGCTTCAAGTGGGAATCAAAGAAGTTCCTGAGGGTCTTTTTTCGACTCATGCCAATCGATCACTTAGTGTAGAGGATATCATTATGGTAGCTCCTCCACAAGGTCGTTTTCGATACATAACCTCTCCTCAAGGCCAAACATTGGCTGCCTTTGCTGCCGGAAGTGGTATTACCCCTATAATGTCAATTCTAAAAACAGCGCTTTTGGATCATGTCGACAATCGTTTTCATTTAGTTTATGGGAACAAAAAACCAGAGGAGACCATGTTTTACAGTGAATTAAAGGATTTGGAGAAAGAATTTAAAGGGCGTCTTTCGATTCAATGGATATTCAGTCAGGCCAAAATTAAAGGGAGTCTTTTTGGACGAATTAACTCTGACATTGTCAAAAATGCCTTAAAATATCTGGAAAAGAATGTTAATAAGTTCTTCATTTGTGGTCCTGAAAGAATGATCGAAACTGTCTCCAACAACTTATTAGATGATGGAATTGATAAAACATCGATTCTGTTTGAACTGTTTAGTTCATCAGTCAAATCAGTGGAGATCAAAGGAAAAACCAAAAGCACATCGTTGGAAATCATCTATGATGAGTTGACCCACAAGTTTGAAAACATGGATGGTAAAAGCGTATTGGATACCGCCCTTCAAAACAATCTTGAAGTCCCATATTCCTGCCAAGGAGGGGTTTGCTCTAGTTGCATCGCACGTATCAAATCTGGAACGGCAGAAATGGCTGCCAATCAGATATTAACCGATGAAGAAATCGAAGAAGGGCTGATTTTGACCTGCCAAGCACACGCCACGAGTAGCCACTTAGTGGTGGACTATGACGATGTTTAGAGTGCTACTACTTTAATAGCTCTAAGGCTTTTTCAATTACAGTTTTGGGACTTAATGACCTAAATGCATCCTGATAATTGAGGGGAATAATGTTTCCATAAACCGAAGTAGGGATAAGGGGGTATTGGGTTCTGTCCAAAGTAATGGCGTGATCTAAAGGTTGATTAAAAGGAGAAAATCCACAAAATGGGTGGGTCATTCCCCATAGGGTAAGAACCCTGATACCTGTATTTGCAGCCATATGTCCATTGGCTGAATCCATGGAGATCATCAAGTCTAGATAGGGCATTAAATCCAATTGCTCTTTAAGTTTAATTTTTTCTGCTGTATTGCAAACATTCTTGTAAGCATTTTCCCAAACCTCTAGTTGTTCTTGTTCTTTTTTCCCTGCCCCAAAAAGAAAAATTTGATGATCTTTTTGTAAAAAATTAATAACATGTTGCATTAGATCCAAGGGATAAATCTTACCCTGATGATTAGCAAAAGGGGCGATCCCTATCCATTTTTTTTCACTACTTCCAAATAAAGATTCTACACTTTGAGGGAGTTCTTTCTTCTCGGGGAACTCATGTTCTTCAAATGAAATAGGAAGTTCCAACTTTCTGAAAACATCTGCGTAACGATAGCAGGTGGGAGTAAGGGGTTGAAATTTTTTATTTTTCCTTCGGGTAAGGGCTTTTTTTTCTAACCGCCCTTTGTTAAGTGATTTAACCTTATAACCGTGCAACTTAAAAAAAAGATTCAGAAAATAGGTCCGGATCACACTGTGAAGATCTGCAACCATCGAAAAAGGGATAGTTTTGAGTTCTTGAAATAAACTCCATAGCCCCTTTATACCCTTATGCCGACCATTGAAATCTGTAGGATAAAAATTAAAGTTTTCAAATTCCTGAAAAAGTGGTGCGACATCTGGTCTACTAACAAAAGTTATTTTGAGACGGGGATAAGCTTTGTATAGGCAACGAATCACAGGAACTGTCATGGCTACATCTCCCAAAGCGGAGAACCGAATCAACAGCAAGTGAGGGTCTTTCATGGATGACTAGGATTTATCCTTGTACAAAACGGGGTTGGTATCCTCATCATTGTACATTTTCATTTGCTTATAAACCTTCATGTACTTGGACCCACTTGCAATGTCTCGAAGGAGATCGTCAATAGCAAAACTGAGATCTTTTCTTTGAGCAAGTAACACTTTTAGTTTGGCATTGCATTTTTCTCGATGAGATTCACTGGCCTCATTACGATTCGTCTCTTCTTCCATGTGGTAAATTTTTAATTGCAAAATAGACAAGCGATCCAGAGCCCAAGCTGGACTTTCAGAGTTTATTGAGGCATCCTTTTGAGGCTCAATATGTTTGAAATGATTGAGAAAAAAGCTATCGATATATTCCACTGTGTCAGTTCTGTCTTGATTGGAAGTGTCAATCAATCTTTTGAATTTCATGCCCTTAACGGGGTCAATTTCAGGATCTCTAATTAGATCTTCATAATGCCATTGAACGGTATCAATCCAGTTTTTTCGGTAGAGTAAAT
>JAYPMN010000219.1:0-3116 GCA_038129925.1 Flavobacteriaceae bacterium | reverse complement strand
GACATAACGGATCTATAGTCAATGGAGTGCCAAGAATTGGATTTATGAAAGGAGGGGAGCAGGCAAAATGGAGTGATATAGACATGGCAGATGAGTTTTTAAACCAAGCGAAACAGTACATAAATAAAGCGAAAGAGGATCCTTTTTTTTTATTTTACACTCTTCAGCAACCCCATGTACCTAGGACCCCACATCCAAGATTTGAAGATGCTTCAGGTATGGGGCCAAGGGGTGATGCTATAGTTGAGGCTGATTGGTGTATAGGAGAATTGTATAACTATCTTGAAGAAAATGATTTATTAGAGAATACAATTGTGATTCTTTCAAGTGATAATGGACCCGTGTTAAACGATGGTTATTATGATGAGGCTGTAGAAAAACTTGGAAATCATACACCAGCAGGTGAATTAAGAGGTGGGAAGTACAGTCTTTTTGAAGCGGGTACACGAGTTCCATTTATTACCTATTGGAAAGGCAAGATAAAACCAGCAGTTTCTGGACAAATTGTTTCACAGATTGACTATTTAAATTCTATTGCCGCTATTGTAGGATCTGATATACGTTCTAAAGATGGGGTTGATTTATCAAATGTCTTATTTAAAAATACTGGAGACGGCAGGAGCGAATTAATTTTGGAAGCCACTAGTAGAACTGCCTTTAGAAGTGAAAATTGGGTGTTAATCCCTCCCTACACTGGACCTGCAGTAAGCCCCAATGTGAATATTGAAATAGGAAATGCAAATGAATATCAGCTATATAATTTGGAAGAAGATATTGCTCAACAGCAAAATTTAGCAGCGTCAAACCCACAAAAATTAAGAGAAATGATTGATCAGTATGAATCAATTATCAATGTAAACTAAGTTTAAAATGAAAAATAACTACCAAAATTTTTTAATAATCTGTTTTTATCTATTCAGTTTAAATGCCTATGCACAAACAGAACAGGTTGAATTTATTTATGGTGATCAGTTACCCGATGCACCATTATTGTCAAAAAGAGGAGAATATAAAGTGGGAGTTCGAACTCTATTATTTCATAATTCAAATCAGTTAGATATTTTAAACAGTACTCAGGACAATGATGTTTTTTACGACAGACCACTAAATGTAGAGGTTTGGTACCCCGCTGTACTTAATGAAGATGATCAAGAGAAGGAAGTTTATAACGAGGTGATGGGAAACCACAATGATCCAAAACGACCTTTGATTTCATTTCAATTTAAAGGAAGGGCCAAAAGAGGTGCTCAGATAAAGCAAACGGAAAATCCTTATCCACTGGTAATTTTCTCTCATGGATATACAGGCTCAAGGCTTATGTTTTCCTATTTGACAGAACAACTCGCTTCCCAGGGGTATGTAGTGGTTTCCATAGACCACACAGACTCTACATTTAGAGATGCTAGTCCATTTATTAGCACTCTTCTCAATCGTTCTTTAGATGATCTTTTTGTTCTGGATGAAATGGATAAGCTGAATAAAGATTCAGAAACATTTCTTTTTAATCTAGTTGACGTCAACAATACAGCAATTATTGGTTATTCACTGGGAGGATATGGCGCCCTTAATGTCGCTGGAGCAGGATACAGCCCTAAAGCCGTTCAACTGTTTAAAGGATTTACAAGAGGAAGAATGGATTTGGAACAACGAATGATTGGAAATCCAACATATAAAGCCACTTTTGACAGCAGGATCAAGGCAATAGTTGCTATGGCACCCTGGGGAATGGAAAACGGAGTATGGGACGAACAAGGCTTATTAGGTCTAAAAATCCCAACTTTTTTTATTGCTGGGAGTATGGATGATATTTCAGGTTATGAAGAAGGAATAAAGGCCATATATGAAGGGGCCCTAAATGCAGAACGGTATCTATTAACTTACATCAATGCGAGGCATAATATTGCACCCAACCCACCTCCAATAGAAGCCTTACAGGAGGGGCTGCATATTGATGAATACTTACGTTACGCGGATTCAGTTTGGGATCAAAGACGTATAAATAATATCAACCAGCACTTTATCTCAGCTTTTTTGGGCTTGAAACTCAAGGCTGAGGAATCAAATTTAAAGTATCTTGACGCTTCATCTTTTTCTGATGAAAAACCTTGGGAGGGGTTTTTACCTCGAACGTCAGTAGGCCTAGAGTTGGATTACCAAGCGGGAAGAGATTGACAGTTTGAGTAATTATTGTTTATTTCCCTCCTTTGGAAAATATTTATTGATGATATAGGCAGGTTGCCAACGATCTTTTTTTTGCACTAAGGTTCTGTAGTCATATTCTTTTGAACTGAAGGTTTTTGGTGAGAGTTTGAGCGTGTCGTCTGTCGATTGATGATGCATTTTTAGTTTCTCCATCATTTCAGTAACTTTAGTTTGATATAGGGTATCCGTTGCAAGATTTACAAGCTCATGAGGGTCTTGATCAAGGTTGAATAGCTGAGTTTCGTCAATTTGTGGATAACGAATCAATTTCCACTCTTTGTCTCTAACTGCTCTGACAGTATTTCTGTAGGCGGTATAGAGGCTAGTACGAACAGTTTCTTCCTTTTTATTAATGATATTTAACAGCGACTTTCCGTCCAGATTCGCAGGCTGAGGTATTTTTAAATAATCTACCAGCGTAGGAAATATATCATATAAATAAACCAATGCTTTAGATGTTTCTTCTTCTGGAATTCCAGGACCACTTATTATTAACGGTACCTTAGTGCTGTGCTCATAAAGATTTTGTTTACCTAATAAACCGTGACTTCCTAATGCAAGCCCATTATCTGCAGCATAAACTATAAGTGTATTATCATATAAGTCATGCATTTTTAGTCGATCAATAAGATCTCCTACACGGTCGTCAATATGTTGAATCAAGGCGTAATATTCTGCGAGAGAAGATTGAATGACCTCAGTTGTTCTTGGCCACGCTGCTAATGTTTCATCCCGCACATTAAAATCGTCAAAGCGAAAGGGGTGGAGTGGTTTAAAATTATTTGGCACTGGAATTTCATCTTCAGCATATGCATCAGCATAAGCTGGTGCAGGCGATCTGGGGTCATGAGGTGCTGTGTAGGCGATATAGCAAAAAAATGGATTGTCCTTTTTACTTTTACTGTAACGATCTA
>JAYPMN010000218.1:0-3139 GCA_038129925.1 Flavobacteriaceae bacterium | reverse complement strand
ATTTGTCCACCAGAAAGGGTAACACCGCGTTCTCCTAAAAGTGTCTTATAGCCTTTTTTAAACTTGACAATGTTGTTGTGTACAACTGCCTTTTTAGAGATAGCTTGTATAGCTTCGTCTGATGCATTGGGGTTACCAAAGCGAATGTTGTCTTCTATACTTTCGGAAAATAAAAATGCATTTTGCGGAACGTTTCCAATAGCATCACGGAGTTCTGTGAGTGTATATTCTTTTAAATTATGCCCATCTATATATATAGACCCTTGCGAAGGATCATAAAGCCTCAAAATAGTATCGAGTAGGGTTGATTTTCCCGAACCAATATTTCCAATAATACCTATTGTGCTTCCTGAGGGTATGATTAAATTAACATTGTCAAGTGCTTTGATACCTGTTTCGGGATAGCATAGACTGACATTTTTAAACTCTATATTTCCTTTAACTTTTTGATTCACGCCCATACCGGACTCTATTTCGGGTTGTTCTTTTAGAAAGGCATTGATTCTTTTTTGAGAAGCCTCTGCCTGCTGAACTATATTGGTGATCCAGCCTACTACAGCTACTGGCCAAGTGAGCATGTTGACATAAATGATAAATTCTGCCAACACTCCAATTTCTATAACACCATTGATGTACTGATTTCCACCTACAAAAATGACAATGAGATTGCTACAGCCTATGAGTAGAATCATAAGTGGGAAAAACCAAGCTTGAACTTTCACCAAATCCATATTCTTATTATAACTCTCTGTCGCCAGAGAATTAAAATCAGAGGAAGCCTGTGTTTGAAGGTTATAAGATTTGATCACTGCAATCCCGCTAAAACTTTCTTGAGCATAAGAGGACATTTTGGATAACATCTCCTGAACCAGTGTGCTTTTTTGATTAATGATTCTACTGATCTTATAAATTGTAATTGACAGTATTGGAAGGGGTAGAACAGTGTAAAGGGTTAATTCAGGAGCTATACTAATCATGTAAGAAATGACGATAATAAAAAGGGCAATAGTGTTGGTGCTGTACATAAATGCAGGACCTACATACATTCTTACTTTACCTACATCCTCACTAATGCGATTCATTAAATCACCAGTTCTATTGTTTTTGTAAAAACGTTGAGTCAACCGTTGATAGTGCCAAAAGATCTCATTCTTAAGGTCGAATTCGATATAACGAGATACATTGATGATCGTTTGCCTCATCAGAAAAGTCAAGAATCCTGATGCTAATGTGGTGCCTACAATCACCAATATATTAATCAAAAGGATTTGCTTAATTTCTGAGGTATCAACGCTTTCGGATTGCAAATAGTTTTCAACCGCAGTAAGAGAATTTCCAATCAGTCTAGGAGCTACCAAGGAAAATATTCTTGCAATGACGGTAATTAAAAACCCCAAAAGAAGTTTGGTGCGATATTTAAAAAAATACTTATTTAGGTAGCGAAGCTCTTTCATAGTTTATCTTAACAAATGTAATCAAATGCCAACGCTAAAAAGTAAAGCTCATCTAAAGTTTTTAATTGGTAGGGCTTGGGATTCACTTTAATGAATTATTTTCGCACTACTAAAGTTCTGAAACATGCTCACAAGACGACATATTCGGATTAAAGTAATGCAATCTGTGTACTCATTTTCTCAACGAGAAAACAGTAAACTCGAAGATGAACTCAAGTTTTTCGATACCAGTGTTTCACAATCTTATGATCTTTACATCTCTATATTGGGCTTGATTAAAGCACTTATGGATTTTATTCAAGATCAATTGAAGATCTATGAGAAGTTAGGGTCGGATAAAGTAAAGTTTAATCACCTCAAGTTACTTTCTCAAAACAAGGTCTTATTAATGATCCAACAGCACCCCGTTTTAGAAAAAAAATTAAAGTTTAATAATATCTTAAAGTGGGATTTACAATTTGTTTTTTTAAAAGAACTTCTTCGAAAAATTACTTCAGATATGGCTTTTAGTGAATATCAAAAAATTTTAGAGCCAAATTGGGAACAAGATTTAAATTGGTTTTCAAAATGTTTTAAAAAACACATCGCATCTTCCGATTTCTTATACGATTATCTTGAAGATCAAAAGATTACTTGGATTGACGACTTACCTCTTGTCAATACATTTTTATCAAAAACGTTTAAGCAACTCAGCTCAAATAAAAAAAGTGGACTTCCTTTTCCGGACTTTACAAAAAATCAAGAGGACATTCTTTTTGGTCGAGAACTTTTAGAAAAGGTCATTGCAAAAGACGAAGATTTGCAAAAAGAATTGGAAGGAAAAACTCCAAACTGGGATGCTGATCGGATTGCCAGACTTGATAGCGTAGTCCTCAAAATTGCAATCGCAGAATTATTGTTTTTTCCTCAGATACCGACTAAAGTAACAATAAACGAATATCTAGAAATTACTAAAGATTACTCGACTCCAAACAGCAATAATTTTATTAATGGGGTCTTGGATAAATTGGTTAAAGAATTTAGTCATGAAAAGAGGTTGAACAAAAGCGGTAGAGGCTTGTTGTAATAAGTTTTTTTTTTACTTTTGATGTTCACAAAATTTATAAATTATTATGAAAAAAAGTTTGATTTCTAGTTTGGGTTTTATATTGGTTTTATTTATAGCATGCCAGGACGGTGCAGCAAAAAAAGTAAACAGTTCAGGAACTACTTCGACTTCAGCTGAGACAACTGAAACTGCTAAAACTTCAGGAGTCCCTGTCATTACATTTGATAAAACATCTCATGACTTTGGCACGATCAATGAAGGGGATAAAGTGACTACAACTTTTGGATTTACTAATACTGGAGATGCAGATTTAATTATTGTAGATGCTAGAGGAAGTTGTGGATGTACAGTACCTCAATATCCTAAAAATAAAGCAATTGCTCCAGGAGAAAAAGGCTCAATAGTGGTTAGTTTCGATTCAAGCAACAAGCCAGGCATTCAGCAAAAGTCTGTTACACTTTCAGCCAACACAGCCTCTGGAAGAGAAATGTTACGTATTAAATCAAACGTAACACCTGATCCTGTAAAGCAACAACAAAGAGAAGCTCAGGCTAAAGCACGTCAACAAAACTAAATTCAAAGTCAATGTCAGAAGGTCTTTCAGGTCAATTACCGTTTTTACTCTTAATGCTGGTGG
>JAYPMN010000217.1:0-3147 GCA_038129925.1 Flavobacteriaceae bacterium | reverse complement strand
ATTAAATCAATTATTTGTTTTTGTTTAGATAAATTTAGAAAAAATTAAACTTACTCACTATTTTATTTAAAATATTTTCTGTTGAAAACGCTAACTGACTCATTTACAGCTCCAAAATATTTCCTAATTTTTTTTGAGATCAGCCTATTTTCAATCATTTTTTCCCTTTTTACTCCAATTTGGGTTCAAAATCTAGTCGCAATTTTCGGAATTTTATCTTTTGGGATACTCCACGGAGCTAATGATCTTAAAATTATCGCTAAAAAAACACGCCAAAAAGAAGGTGCAACTGGTTTTAAATTTTTTGTCCTATATATAGGAGTAGTTTTATTAGGGATCATACTGTTCTTTTTTATTCCAAAAATAGCCTTATTGTGCTTTGTACTGGTCAGCTGTTATCATTTTGGCGAACAGCACTGGAGCGGAAGGACTCCCGTTCGATTGAATCCATTTGTGTTCTACTTTTCATATGGTGCAATTATTTTTTTCTCAATATTTACATTTCAATACGAACAAAGTACTCAAATAATATATCAAATTACGGGAGTAGCATTAGCGTTTCCGTTTTTTTGGATTGGCTTAGTAGTCTCTTTTTTGGCATTTTTGCTATGTCTTTTTTTAAGTAAAAGAAATCTGGGCCATTATCTATTGGAGTTGTTATTGTTAGTTGTACTTTCATTTTTATTTTCAAATGCCAGCTTGTTGTTTGGATTTGGATTGTATTTTGTTTTGTGGCACAGTATCCCTTCCTTAAACTCTCAGCTCAAATATATCTATAAAGCGAGTACTCGAAATTCTCTTATACAATATCTGAAGGCAGCAGCAGTATATTGGATTTTAGCTCTAGCAGGTATGCTGCTATTTTATTACTTTGTTAGTGTGCCAGAGGAACAATATCTTTCAATTTTCTTTTCTTTCCTTGCAGCTATTACTTTTCCTCATGCTGTTGTAATGGGTTTGATGTTTCATTCCAAGGATTCAAATGAAGAATAATCAAATCTCATTCCTTATTTTTGCGAGAAAGTAATCAGACCTAATACATATGTTTGACAATCTTAGTAACAAACTCGATAAGGCATTTCAGGTTTTAAAGGGGCATGGCAAGATCACAGAGATCAATGTTGCAGAAACGCTTAAAGAAGTTCGCCGAGCGTTATTGGATGCTGATGTAAATTTTAAAATCGCTAAAGAATTTACAGTAAGAGTAAAGGAAAAAGCTTTAGGACAAAAGGTCTTAACAAGCCTTCAACCCGGTCAATTATTAGTCAAAATTGTAAAAGATGAGTTGGTTGAACTGATGGGTTCCGATGCGGTCGGAATCAATTTAGATTCAAGTCCAACGATTATTTTGATGTCGGGCTTGCAAGGTTCTGGTAAAACTACATTTAGCGGTAAACTTGCTCTTCACCTTAAAAAGAAGTATGCAAAAAAACCTTTATTAGTTGCCTGTGACGTCTACCGTCCAGCTGCCATTGACCAATTGGGTGTAGTAGCTGAACAAGTAGGTGCAACAATTTATGAAGATAGAGATGAAAAAAATCCTGTTAAAATTGCCAAAGCAGCCCTAGAAGTCGTTAAAAAAGACAAGCATGACCTAGTTATAATCGACACAGCAGGACGTCTAGCTGTTGATGAAGTTTTGATGGATGAGATCAAAGCCATACATCAGGCGATCAAGCCTTCAGAGACGCTTTTTGTTGTTGACTCCATGACTGGTCAAGATGCAGTAAACACGGCCAAAGCATTTAATGATATATTAAATTTTGATGGAGTTGTACTTACCAAACTCGATGGAGATACTCGAGGGGGAGCAGCATTATCAATCAAATCTGTAGTTGACAAACCCATCAAGTTTATCGGGACTGGAGAAAAAATGGAAGCCCTTGATGTATTCTATCCAGATCGTATGGCCGATCGAATTTTGGGGATGGGTGACGTGGTTTCTTTAGTAGAGCGAGCACAGGAGCAATTTGACCAAGAGCAAGCCAGAAAAATCAACAAGAAGATTGCTAAAAATCAATTTGGTTTTGATGATTTTCTCTCTCAAATTCAGCAAATCAAAAAAATGGGGAATATGAAAGACCTCATGGGTATGATACCCGGAGTAGGGAAGATGGTTAAGGATGTTGACATTGATGACAATGCCTTTCAAGGTATTGAAGTCATTATCGGATCGATGACCCCTAAAGAACGCAGTCAGCCAAAATTGTTAAATCACAGTAGGAAAATGAGAATTGCTAAAGGTTCGGGAACCACAGTTCAAGAAGTGAACCAACTCATCAAGCAGTTTGAACAAATGAGTAAGATGATGAAAATGATGCAAGGTGGAAAAGGTAAACATATGATGCAGATGCTACAAAACATGAAATAAGATGACTATACTAGACGGTAAAAAAACAGCCCAGAATTTAAAAGAAGAGATCAAAGTAGCTGTTTCTGAAATCAAAAAAAGTGGAAAAAGACCCCCTCATTTAGCCGCAGTATTGGTTGGTGACGATGGTGCTAGTTTAACCTATGTCGGGAGTAAAGTCCGTTCGTGCGATTATGTCGGTTTTGATTCTACGCTCATTAAATTTGATGAAAGCACTACTGAAGAAACCCTTTTAAAAAAAATCGACGAATTAAATCAAGACGATCAGTTAGATGGTTATATCGTACAGTTGCCATTACCAAAACATATTGATGAGGAAAAGATCCTCTTAGCGATTGATCCGATAAAAGATGTGGATGGATTTCATCCCTCAAATTTTGGTCGTATGGCCTTAGAAATGGATGCCTTTATTCCGGCAACCCCCTTTGGTATTATAGAGCTTTTGGAGCGTTACGATATTGAAACTTCTGGCAAGCATTGTGTAGTTGTAGGAAGAAGTCATATCGTAGGGCGCCCTATAAGTATTTTAATGAGTCAAAAAGGGCCTGCAGGGAATGCTACAGTTACCCTTGCACACAGTAGGACTCAAAACCTTACTGAACTTACAAAGAACGCAGATATTGTAGTAATGGCTCTTGGTATTCCAGAATATCTTACTGCTGAAATGGTTAAAGAAGGTGCTACCATAATCGATGTAGGGATTACACGAGTAACAGATGCAAATCATCCGAAGGGCTATGTGATAAAAGGTGATGTAGCTTATGATGAAGTGGCTC
>JAYPMN010000216.1:0-3159 GCA_038129925.1 Flavobacteriaceae bacterium | reverse complement strand
TAGAGATGGTTTGCGCCTTAAAGTCGCTGTGCTCAATAAATTTAATTTTATCTAAGTCCTCATTTGAAATTACAGGATTTTGGATACTTAATTTTTTTGCATGGTCAGGAGATATTTCAAATAGATTGAATTCTTGTCCGACGCTCAAACTGGTGTCAGTAACAATCTCCTCACGAATGCCATCTAAAGGAGGGTTGGTTACCTGAGCAAAAAGTTGCTTAAAGTAGTTGTATAGAAGCTGAGGGCGCTCGGAGAGTACAGCTAATGGAGTGTCTGTTCCCATAGAGCCGATAGCTTCTTTCCCCTGAATTGTCATTGGGGTAATGATCGTTTTTAAGTCTTCTTGGGTGTAACCAAAAATTCGCATACGAGTTTCAAAACCTTCGTCTTCTATAGGGCTTACATTTCCAGTGTAGGGAATATCTTTTAGCGGAAGTAGATTTTCATCTAACCATTCCTGATAAGGTCGGTTGCTTGTAACCTCATTTTTGATTTCCTCATCTTCAACAATACGTCCTTCGTCCATATTTACTAAAAACATTTTACCTGGCTCTAAACGGCCATGACGTTCAATGTTTTCCGGTGCAATATCCATAACTCCAGTTTCTGAAGACATCACAACATAACCGTCTTTGGTGACTGAGTATCTTGATGGGCGGAGTCCGTTTCTGTCAAGTAATGCTCCAATAAATTTACCGTCTGTAAATGGGATCGAAGCAGGTCCGTCCCATGGCTCCATGATACAGGAGTTGTATTTGTAAAAAGCCTTTTTACCTTCATCCATGGCAGTGTGCTTTTCCCAAGCTTCAGGTACTAGCATCATCATCACTTCAGGGAGCGATCGGCCAGTAGCTAATAACAACTCCACTACCATATCCATAGAAGACGAATCAGATTTACCCGGTAAAATTACAGGTAGAATTTTTTTAATGTCTGGTCCAAAGAAATCACTTTCCAGCAGTTCTTCACGAGCCTGCATTCTACTCACATTGCCCCTGTAAGTATTGATTTCACCGTTGTGACACATATAACGGAAAGGTTGAGCTAAATCCCAGGTGGGGAAAGTATTGGTAGAAAACCTTTGATGTACTAAAGCCAGGCGGGTCACAACAGCAGGGTCTGACAGATCTTTATAATAACCTTTGATGTCTTCAGGAATCAAAAGCCCCTTGTAAATCATAGTATGGGTAGAAAGACTTGGGAGGTAAAAATAAGAAGCCTCAGAAAGTTTAGAGTTTGATATGGTGTGTTCTGCAATTTTACGTGCGCTAAAAAGTTTGATATTAAAGTCATGATCCGAAAGAGGGGTTTCGCCTCGCCCTATAAATGCTTGCATGATATAAGGCTCGGTTTGTGCAGCGATACTCCCTACTACCTCAGGATTCACTGGTACTTTGCGCCAACCAAGAATGTTCAAACCTTGCTTTTCAATTTCCGATTCAAATACACCAATACAATAGGTTCTTTGATTTTCTTTTTTTGGTAAAAAAACCATTCCTACAGCATATTCGTGCAATGCGGGAAGTGCAAAGTCACATTGAGTGACAAGAAAATCGTGTGGGATTTCGATTAAAATTCCTGCTCCATCACCTGTTTTGCCATCAGCACTAACAGCACCCCTATGCTCCAATTTATCAAGTATATCTAAAGCTTTGTGAATGATGTCATTCGTCTTTTTACCCTGTAGACTACAGATAAATCCTGCACCACAGTTATCATGTTCATTCTCAGGATTATAAAGTCCTTGTTTTGCTGGCAACATAAAGATGTGTTTTTTAAAGGATAACAAAAATAAGAATCCATTTGTATCTTGAAGGTTGAATAAAGATCAAAAACCCTGAGTTTAAAGATTTCATAATTTAATCACTACTTTTTACTTAAATTCATATTAATTAATTTAAAAATTGTAAAAAAATTAATTTTTACGTCCTTTACCATAGAATTTAAAATAAACTAGGTGAAATCAAAATACAGACTAATTGGATCTATGTCAGGTACTTCTTTGGACGGCCTAGATCTAGTATGTGTGGATTTTAAAAAAAAGAAAAATTGGGATTTTGAAATTTTAAAAGCCAAAACCTATTCGTATTCATCAAAATGGAAAACGTGTTTGTCAGAATTACACCTTCAAAATTCTCAAAAAATCAAAGCAGTCGAAGAAGACTACGTGAATTTAGTGGCAAAGTTTATTCTAGATTTTAAAAGCGATTTAGAAGGGGTTGACTTTGTAAGTTCTCATGGCCATACGGTGTTTCACCAGCCTGATCAGGGGTTTACGCTTCAAATTGGGAACACTCCTCAGCTTTCAAAGGGGATAGGACTGCCATTAATATGTGATTTTCGTTCCCAAGATGTTGAATTTGGAGGTCAAGGAGCACCTTTGGTACCGGTAGGTGATTTACATTTATTTAAGTCGTATTCCTGTTGCTTGAATTTAGGGGGTTTTGCTAATGTCTCCTTACCTCAAAAAGCCCAAGTTATTGCTTACGATATTTGTGCTGTCAATACCGTTTTTAATGTTTTGGCAAATGAAAAGGGATTGGAGTATGATTCGGAGGGAAATCTAGCCAAGGCAGGGAACCTTATTCCAGAACTTTTAAGCGCTTTGGACAATCTTGAATATTACCAGAAAAAAGCACCTAAATCACTGGGAATAGAATGGGTCAATGAACAGATTTTTCCACTATTTGATCAATACAGAACTCATTTAGTTGAAGATCGAATTCATTCATACACTCAACATATTGCAAAACAAATTGGATCAACTTTTATAGATTCTGATAGCGTATTAATCACAGGTGGAGGTGCTAAAAATGATTATTTGATCTCCCTTTTAAATCAATTTAGCGAAGCAAAATTTAGTATTCCTGACCTACTAGTTGTTGACTTCAAGGAAGCCTTGATATTTGCATTTTTAGGACTTTTACGAGCTGAAAATCAGGTGAATTGTTTGTCCTCCGTTACAGGTGCTTCTTTCGACCACAGTAGTGGAAATATTTTTTATCCCTAGAGAGGAGGAAACGTAAGAGTTTTTATACATTAGCATTCAAACGAATTTGAATACATGGAAACTATTATTATCTCGCTCTTTGTTTTGGGATATCTAGCGATTACGCTTGAACACAATTTAAAAGTAGACAAATTAATTCCAGCCCTTGC
>JAYPMN010000215.1:0-3172 GCA_038129925.1 Flavobacteriaceae bacterium | reverse complement strand
TATGAGCTTCGCCATCCACTACTCCGAAAAGGACAGCCCTACGATAGCTGTCATCTAGAAAATGACAATCATCCTCGAACCATTCATCTAGGAGCCTTTAATTCAAGCCGATTGGTTGGTATTTTAAGTGCCATGCCCAATTGCTGCCCTGATTATAACGATCAAACTGCTTTTCAGCTTCGCGCCATGGCAGTGCATCCTGAATTCCAAAGAAAAAAAATAGCCAGTCAATTAATTCAGCATATTCTTTTAAGATTAAAAGAAGATTCAACAATTCAAAACGTATGGCTCAATGCAAGAGTCAATGCAAATACGTTATATTTGAATAGCGGATTTCAAGTATTAGGTACTCCTTTTGAAATTAAACCCATCGGAGTTCACCAACGCTTTATAAAATGGATTATTGATGAATCGTAGGAATTTTCTTTTTACCTCTTTAGGTCTGGCAAGCACTCCTTTATGGGCAAACACATTTCCTAAAAAACCATATACAATAGAAATGTTATTAGGCATGGGTGAACTCCCCATGTATAAAGAGACTATTCCATTAGCTAAAAAAGCAGGAAAAGCATTTGAAAAAATGCAAAAGGCAGCTAAAAAAGAGGGAGTTGTGTTGGAAATTATATCCGGCTACCGGTCCTATGATAGACAAAAAGCCATCTGGAATCGTAAATACAAGGCCAATAAGGCTCAAGGACTTAGCCCCGAACAAAATATTAAAAAAATCATTGAATATTCTACGCTTCCCGGTACCTCAAGACATCACTGGGGAACAGATGTAGACATTATTGATGGATCAAAACCAAAAATTGGAGACGTTTTAGTGGCTGATAAGTTTCACAATAAAGGGCCCTATACAGAACTCAAAAAATGGATGGATCAGAATGCTAAAAAGTTTGGATTTTATTTGCCCTACACCAAAAATCCAAATAGAAAAGGGTTTTATTATGAACCGTGGCATTACAGTTACGCACCACTGTCAATTTGTCTCCTAAAGTCATATACTTCTTTAGACCTAAATAAGGTTCTTATCACCGAAGGCTTAGAAGGAAGTACACATTTAAATGCTAAATTTATTTCCACCTATTACAAAGAAAATATTTTGGGTATAGCTGCTGAGCTAAAAAATTTCTAAATGTTTTATTTTAATGGTAACCAAATCAGTATACCTTGGGAAAAGGGGACAAAAAACCCGCAGGGGAAAAATCATTAAAGAAAGTAATGAGGTCAGACGACCAAAAAAGTCTAAAAAAGAAAGGTGACTAACAGCTAGCGAATAAAGACCGGATTTAAAGCATCTAGTGTTTCAGCCTCACTGTAAGCATAACCTGCAGTTGTAAAACTTTTGATATCCTCAATAGATGAGGCATCCTGATCTATCAAGTGACGCACCATCATTCCGCGTGCTTTTTTTGCAAAAAATGAAATTATTTTAAGTTTTCCATTTTTTAAATCTTTAAAATGTGGAGTCACGATTTCTGCATGGATAGAACTGGCATCAAGTGCACTGAAATACTCTTTACTTGCAAGATTTACGACTAATTCTCCCTGCTTCAACTCAGCATTCAGTTGAGCAGTTAGCTTGGTTTTCCAATAAGAATAAAGATTTTTATGTGCTCCAAGCTTCAATGAAGTTCCCATTTCAAGTCTGTAAGGACGAATTTCATCTAAGGGTTTTAAGATCCCGTACAAGCCAGATAAAATACGAAGCTTATCTTGCATTGATTCAATTTTCTCATTAGATAGGGAATAGGCATCTAGGCCAGTGTAAACTTCACCATTAAAAGCAAAAACAGCTGCTCTTGATTTAGAGGAGGGAGATTTAAACTCTTGATTGCGGTCCCAATTTAAGGTAGCCAATGATTCTGAAAGATGCATTAGCTTACTCAAATCCGCAACTGATTGCTCCTTTAAAATGGAATTGATATAAGAAGCGTCTTGAATAAAAACAGGAGTTGTTGTTTTTTCATGAGGAAGTTCTTTTTCAAATTCAAGAGATTTGGCAGGTGAAATTAATAGCTTCATATTTCCTAATCGTATGTTTTAATTTTTCCTTTTATTCAAAAGTAATTGCTTTTATTAGCCTTTCCAAGAATACTAAATTAAAGCTTTAAATATTACTATTGTAAATTCTTATGCCGAGCGTAATGACGCCATTTTTGGAGGGTTTGTTCCAAATCAGCTGGAATTGGTGAATCAAACTCCATTTTTTTTCCCTTTAAGGGGTGAATAAATCCGAGGGTCTTGGCATGTAATGCTTGACGCGGGAGCAGTGCAAAACAGTTTTCAACAAACTTCTTGTATTTGGTAAAGCTGGTTCCTTTAAGAATTTTGTTGCCTCCGTAGCGGGCATCGTTAAAAAGAGTATGACCTATATGTTTCATATGTGCCCTGATTTGATGTGTTCTACCAGTTTCTAACTGACATTCTAAAAGAGTAACATAACCAAAACGTTCAATAACCTTAAAATGAGTAATTGCTTCTTTCCCCTGAGAGTTATCGTCAAATACAGTCATCTGAAGCCTGTTCTTAGGATGTCTACCTATAGCCCCTTTAACCGTACCCTCTTCTACTTCAAAGTCTCCCCATACTAGAGCTAGATACTTACGCTCTGAGGTTTTGTCAAAAAACTGTTTTGCGAGATGCGTCATGGCTTCCTCTGTTTTTGCCACAACTAATAGCCCGCTTGTATCCTTATCTATTCGATGAACCAGACCAGGTCTATTGTTGATGTTTTTGGGTAATTGTTCAAAGTGATATAACAGACCATTCAAAAGTGTTCCAGAATAATTTCCATGGCCGGGGTGAACAACTAAACCTGCAGGCTTGTTAAGTACAACCACTGTTTCATCTTCATAGACAATATCCAAATCAATTGCTTCAGCTGTTAGCAGGTTTTCATAGGGTGGGTGTGTAAAAAGAACCTTTACCTCATCCCCTGCTTTGACTTTGTAATTTGATTTTACAGTTTGTTCGCCCACATAAATACTTCCTGCTTTAGCAGCTTGCTGAATCTTATTCCGTGTCACTTTTTCAATTCGCGACATCAAAAATTTGTCTACCCTTAAGGGCGACTGTCCTTGGTCTGCTTTGAATGAATAGTGTTCGTAAAGGATGTCCGAATCTGGAACTTGCTGCTCCGAGGATAAGTTATCTTTTTCCATTACCCAAA
>JAYPMN010000214.1:0-3193 GCA_038129925.1 Flavobacteriaceae bacterium | reverse complement strand
GCTGAATGTCCAAACAAACCAAGGGGATGGGTATAAATTTGTGGGCGTAAGCCTGCTGCTTTACTATCAGTAATAGCCATACGCAAGCTTTCATTTCCCGTTCTGCCGGTTTTAAAATTATTAGTCAAATGATCCTGAACTGCATTAGCTTGAACTAAGGCTTCATTTAAATAATCGGGAGCCTTGGTCTCTTCGGGCTTTAATACATAAGCCAATTCTTGACAATCAGTATTTAGAGTCAAATAACTAATTCCAAAATCACAGTGTACCAAATCCCCAGGAAGAATTATGTCAAATTTTGATTTACCGTCAAAGGCATATAAATCACTTTTCCCCGTACGTTGTACATCTATTGTTGGGTGAAACCAAGTATCTAAACCCAATGAAGTTACTTTTTCTCTCATCCACCATACTACGTCTTCAGTTGTGGTAACCCCTGGGGTGATGACCTGAGTGGAAAATGCTTCAGCAATAATGTTATGGGTGATTTCAGTCAGTTGACTAAATAAAGTCATTTCTCTAGAAGTTCGTGTTTCAATCCAACGAACAGCTAAAGTCTCGGCCGAAACAACACGATTCTGTAAACGCTTTGGCAAGGCTTTCATCATACCGTCATAATCTGTTTTTACCAGCCCATCTGCCAAGCCATAATACTCAGAAATATTAACTCCAATTCGAGTAGGGTTTTGGGATTTGATGTAATCTGCTAATGCTTTCCATTGGTCGGGTTCTTCTTCTTTGTTCCAAATGGAACGAATGTTTTTTCCAAAATTATAACGGGTAATCGCTACCGCATCTACCCCCTCATTTGTCTTTGAAAAAACTAAAATTGTTCTTCGCCTTGCGTTGAGCCAAGTTGGAGGTAAAAGGGTTTTGACTACCGGATCTTCATTGTACTCTCGGGTAATAAGGACCCAAAGATCAATGTTCTGCTCTTGCATTAATTTTGGAAGCAGCTTTTCAATTCGCTCTTTTTGAATTTCATCAATCAGTTGTGCGCGTTCACGTAATGGTAAAATATGTTGGCCAAAAATAGAAGTGGAGAGCAAAAAAAACAGTAAGATATAGTTCTTCATAATATGTAAATCTGTTTCATATAAACTTACAAAAAATTGTTAATAATGCAGTGATTTCCTACTTGGAAGCCAAAAGAAGAAACTGTACATTAGCCAAAAAGAGTACCATGGCAGATCAGAAAAATGCAAAATTGAAAGCGCTACAACTTACCCTAGATAAGTTAGATAAAACTTATGGAAAAGGTGCCGTAATGAAAATGGGGGATGAAGCAGTAGAAGAGGTTGAAGCCATTCCTTCGGGTTCTATCGGATTAGATATTGCTTTAGGCGTTGGAGGTTATCCTCGAGGTCGAGTTATTGAAATCTACGGACCTGAATCCTCAGGTAAAACAACCCTTACCCTTCATGCCATTGCAGAATGCCAAAAACAAGGAGGTATTGCTGCCTTTATAGATGCTGAACACGCTTTTGATCGTTTTTATGCTGAAAAGTTAGGTGTAGATGTTGGTGAGCTCATCATCTCCCAACCTGATCATGGAGAGCAAGCACTTGAAATTGCAGACAACCTCATCCGATCGGGTGCTATTGACATCGTGGTGATTGACTCTGTTGCTGCACTTACTCCTAAAAGTGAAATCGAAGGAGAAATGGGTGATTCTAAAATGGGGTTACACGCTCGCTTAATGTCTCAAGCGCTACGAAAATTAACAGCCTCTATCAGTAAAACCAATTGTACTGTTTTCTTCATCAACCAGTTGAGAGAAAAGATTGGTGTAATGTTTGGAAATCCTGAAACTACTACAGGAGGAAATGCTTTAAAGTTTTATGCCTCTGTACGTCTGGATATTCGTCGCTCTACGCAAATTAAAAGTACTGAGTCCGAAGTTTTAGGAAATAAGACTCGAGTGAAAGTAGTTAAAAATAAAGTTGCTCCCCCGTTTCGAACAACCGAATTTGATATCATGTACGGAGAGGGAATTTCCAAAATAGGAGAGATTATTGACTTAGGTGTCAACTACGAAATCATTAAAAAGAGTGGATCTTGGTTTAGCTATGGCGAGACCAAAATTGGTCAAGGCCGCGATGCAGTAAAAAATCTATTGCTTGACAACCCCGAATTGATGGAGGAGTTGGAACAAAAGATTATGGAAACCCTAAAAGCGGTTAACCACTAAGCGGATTTCTTTTTCCAAACCTTAATTGCTTCAACAGCCTTCCCTTGAGGGTCGTTTTCCAAAGTAGCCTTTATCTGTTTGTGAAGTTTTTTTTGTAAAATTTCTACAGCTTGAGACTGAACCTCATCTACCGAGACAACTTTCAGTGCCTTTGCTCTTAAACACCCGGGATAACCATGTGTAGTGTACCAAGGAAATTTACGCTTACAGTCCAAAAACACTAGAGGTAAAATTGGAAGTCTGTGTTCTTGAGCTAATTTAAAAGCTCCTTTTTTAAATGGGTTGAGTAGTATGGTTTCATCCAAATACTCTTTTTCAGGGAAAATACATACGCTGTAGCCTTTTTGAATCACTTTTTGGGCGCGTTCATATACCGCAAACCTACTTGATGACGAGGAGCGGTCAACCATTATTGCCGCCCTCTTATACAGGTAACCAAAAATGGGAATCTTAACCAACTCTTTTTTACCTACAAAGACAAAAGGTGTTTTTCGCATAAGCAACATCAACATAATGTCCATATAACTACTGTGGTTTGCTATGAGCATGTAGGTCTGGTCCTCTGAGGGGAAGTCATTGACTTTATTAACCCAAAAGCCTGTTCCAAACAATACGAAACGAGCCCAAATATTTCGTGCAATCCAAAAAAAATAACGATATCCGTTGGGTAGTAAAAGCAAAAATGTTAATGGGAAAAAAAGAACTACTACAGGAAATGCCGCAATAGTATAAAACCAAATACGCCAAAGAATTAAAAATGCTTTTTTCACTGGACAAATATATTCATTTCCAATCGTTTGCTCTTAAAAATAATGTGCAGCTGTTGCGCTCCACAATCAGGAAGCTTACCTTTGTGGAAAATAGGTTAAATGGCTAGAATTTTAACAGGGGTACAATCTACGGGGACTCCTCATTTAGGAAATTTGTTGGGAGCTGTAATTCCTGCGATTGAAATGTCAAAAGCCAGTCAAGACGATTCTTTCTTATTTATCGCTGACTTGC
>JAYPMN010000213.1:0-3229 GCA_038129925.1 Flavobacteriaceae bacterium | reverse complement strand
TCTTTACTTTATTTACCTTGAGGAAATTCAACGCAGCTTGAACTCCAGGGAGTATATCCTCTGGTGTAACTTCTTGAATTAGTTGCAAATAATCTTTATTTTTTTGATGCAGATAAGACTCAAAAGTAGTTTCATCCAAATGTGTACCTGCCATTTCTAATATTCGGTTTAGGGAATCAGGACGACTGACTCCTTTTAGCTGCTCGTTGTCTGGTAATGTCAATTCATATCCACATTGGGCAGCGATTTTTTTCCACGCTAAGAAATGATATTTTGCCGTATCTACTATGACTCCATCAAGATCAAATAAGGCGCAGCGATGTTTTTTTAGTCTATTCATTTTTTATTCCTCAGGAGCGAGTACTATTTCCAAACCGTCCAATTCAGTGGTCATAAGAATTTGACAACCTAACCGACTCGTATCTTTGACATGAAACGCCTCGGCAAGCATGGCCTCCTCGTCATCAGAACGTTCAGGGAGTGGATGCGAACTTTCTACATAACACTGGCAGGAAGCACAAAGAGTCATTCCGCCACAGGTACCCTCAACTGGGAGTTCATACGCTTTACAAACTTCCATCAAATTCATTTGCATATCGGTAGGTGCAATCAACTCTTGGCGTGTGCCCTCTCTATCGGTTACATAAATCCGAATGTCTGCACTCATTTATTCTATACTTTTAATCGTAGATTTTGCAGCCTGTTTTAGAGAACCGTCAAAACCACTTACACCGCTTACTGTTGTGTATTTTAGAACATTTCTTTTGTCGGGATAAATCCGTTTAAAAGCACTTTGGCACATAAGTGTAGCCTCGTGGAAACCACATAAAATAAGTTTTAATTTACCGGGATAGTTATTCACATCGCCAATGGCATAAATCCCAGGGATATTGGTTTGATAATCGAGACTGTTATCAACTTTTATAGCATTTTTTTCGATTTCAAGACCCCAATTCGCAATGGGTCCTAACTTGGGAGTCAAACCAAAAAGCGGAATAAAAAAATCACATTCCAAGATTGTGGAAGTCCCCTCCTGGGTAATTGTAAGGGCTTCTAATTTATCTTTACCCTTTAGAGCTGTGACCTCAGCGGATGTGATCAGATTGATCCTTCCCTCATTTTTAAGTTCCTGTACTTTATCGACAGAGTCCAAAGCACCTCGAAACTCATTTCTTCTGTGAACTAAAGTGACTGAAGAGGCCACATTTTCTAAAAATATAGTCCAGTCTAATGCAGAATCACCACCACCAGCAATGACTACTTTTTTATTGCGATAATACTCTGGATCTTTGATGATGTAGTTTACCCCTTTATTTTCATAAGCCTCTAGATTTTCCAAGGGAGGTTTTCTAGGTTCAAAGGTTCCTAGACCGCCAGCTATAGCAACCACAGGAGCTTTATGTTTTGTGCCTTGATCTGTGGTTACGATAAACTGCTCGTCATCTGTTTTTTCGATCGTAACAGCACTTTCACCCAGGGTATAGCCTGGCTCAAAGGGCGCGATTTGATCTTCCAGGTTTTTGATTAAATCTCCCGCCATAATTTCAGGATGAGAGGGAATATCGTAAATCGGCTTTTTGGGATAAATCTCTGCACATTGTCCGCCTGGCATGGGTAGGGAGTCTATCAGATGACATTTAAGTTTGAGTAAACCCGCTTCAAATACAGCAAATAGTCCCGTTGGACCTGCACCAATAATAAGAATATCCGTTTTAATCATTGACTGAAGGGTCTATACTTTCTACTGATTCAATTTCAGGCAGGTATTTTTTAATGGTCATTTCCACACCTGACTTGAGCGTCATTTGGTTGACACTACACCCTACGCAGGCTCCGTGAAGTTGAACTTTAACTTTATTGTCTTTGAGGGAAACAAACGAAATGTCACCACCATCAGAATTGAGAAACGGTCGAATTTCATCGAGGGCTTGATGGATTTTTTCTATAATTTGTTCTTGACTTTGACTCATGACTTTACGGCTTCACATCCAACTAAATTAGTTATCTCTACAGCTTTTGTAGGGGGTAAATTTTCATTTCGCAACAAGGTTTGGGCTACTAGCTTTTTGGTGATTTCGTCAAAATGAGTGGCTAGCCTACTTTGGTCTTGAAGTACCGCTGGTCTTCCAACATCAGCTGCTTCTCTTATACTCTGAACCAAAGGTAAGCCTCCAAGAAAAGGCACCTTTTTATCTTTAGCCAAATACTCTGCTCCTTTTTTACCAAAAATGTAGTATTTATTTTCAGGAAGCTCAGCAGGGGAAAAATAACTCATGTTTTCAACAATTCCCAAAACGGGAACATTGATACTGTCTTGTTGGAACATCGCTATTCCTTTTTTAGCATCAGCCAGGGCTACATTTTGAGGAGTACTCACCACCACCGCTCCAGTCAGAGGTAGCGACTGTACTATACTTAGATGGATATCACCAGTTCCAGGAGGGAGATCTATTAAGAGAAAGTCCAATTCACCCCAAGCGGCATCAAATATCATTTGGTTTAAAGCTTTGGCAGCCATCGGGCCTCTCCAAACTACGGCTTGATCAGGTTTAGTGAAAAATCCAATTGACAAGACTTTCACTCCGTAATTTTCTATGGGTTCCATTTTTGATTTCCCGTTTACTTGAACTGACAAGGGCCGAGCCCCTTCCATATCAAACATGGTAGGAATCGAGGGGCCGTAGATATCGGCATCCAAAACTCCAACCTTACAGCCCATATTGGCAAGTGTAACTGCTAAATTGGCTGTAATTGTAGATTTTCCAACACCTCCCTTGCCTGAGGATACGGCAATGATATTTTCTATTCCCTCTATGGGTTTCCCCTTGATGGTTTGCTCGGGCTGTGCTGCGGCTACAACCTTAGTATTGATTTTAATTTTTGCCTTTTCATACACCTTTTCGTGTATGGTTTTAAGAATAGTAACTTCGAGTTTTTTTCTGGCTTGAAGACTGGGGTTTTGCAATTGTAAGTCGATGTCGACCTGATCGCCAAAAATCATGATATTGGAAACCACCCCTTCATCAATGATATTTACCCCCTCTCCAGGTAAACTGATCGTTTTCAGTGAATTAATTACCTCTTCTTTAGTGATTTTCATGTCCGTTGTGGTAACTAGGCAAATATACTGCTAAGGATTCAATAACAAAAGTTAAAGCTTTTTAAAAGTCCTCTAGAGATTTTACAGGATCCCAAAAGTGTTTTTCCAAATCTTGAATTTGATCTTCAA
>JAYPMN010000212.1:0-3286 GCA_038129925.1 Flavobacteriaceae bacterium | reverse complement strand
TTTCGATGGATTCGGCCGGAAGTTGTTGCAATCCTTGGGGTCCGGATATTCCCACCAAGCCTGAGGGTTTGCCGTTGATCAGTATCCTTACATTGTCATTTCCCCTCAAGGCCACATTCCCCTCGATGTCTACTGTTACCGAAGGGACATTGTCCAGTACATCTGCCACACTTCCCCCGCGAACTGTAAGGTCTTTTCCGACGTTGTAGATGCGCTTGTCGAGTCTGATTTCTACTTCGGTTTTTTCGGCCATGACTTCAACCCCTTCCAATGCTGTGCTGGCGATGAGTAAACCTACAGTTCCTAAATCCAGATTGCCCTTAATGACCACTCCGGTTTTAGTATAATTCTCAAAGCCGATATATTCTATAATGATGTCGTAAGTACCGGGAAAAACATCCACGTTGAATTTTCCATCAAAACCAGTGATTCCTCCTTGCAGGCGATCAGGATTTTTCTGGTTCTTTAGGCTGATTGTAGCGTATTCTAGGGTTTGTTGGGTCTCTTGATCGATGACCATTCCCGTAAGTTTAAGCTTGGGAATATTTCCGGCCGGACGCTGACCAAAAAGGGAATAGGAAAAACAGACTAGGGAAAGTAAGAGAAATTTTCTCATATTACAGATAATAGTCTTAAGACACACTTAATTTCAAAAGGTTTAAACCTTGTTTAGAAATTCTATGAGATTTTCAATGGGCCTTGCCAAAACCCCCATATCGGTCGAAGTGACAATGGGTCTTTCAATTAGTTTAGGTTGGTCTACTAAAAGCTGTAATATTTGATCTTCACTAAGGTTTTTGGCAGCGTATTCTTTTTTCCAAAGGACTTCATTTTTTCTAAGAATCTCGGAAGGTTTCTTCTCAATCTTTTCTAATAACTCGACCAGTGTATTTTTATCAAAAGATTCTTCTAGGTACTTTATTATGCTAAAGGAAACTCCATTATCTACAAGGTATTTAACGGCCTCACGAGACTTTCTGCATCTGGGATTGTGGTAAATGGTTAATCTCATGTAGTAAAAAAATAATCTCTAGGAGGTAGGTTGAGATATTTCGGATAGTTATTTAATTTTTTCAACCACAGCTTTAAAAGCTTCGGGATTGTTCATGGCTAAATCTGCTAGAACTTTTCGGTTTAGTTCGATATTATTGGACTTTATTTTGCCCATAAATTGGCTATAAGACATACCGTGTTGTCTGGCTCCAGCATTGATTCTTGCGATCCACAAGGCTCTGAAGTTTCGCTTTTTGGTTCTGCGGTCCCGATAGGCGTAAAGCATTGCTTTTTCGACTGCGTTCTTGGCAACAGTCCAAACATTCTTCCTTCTTCCAAAGTAACCTTTGGCTTGTTTGAGGATTTTTTTTCTACGGGCTCTTGAAGCCACTGAGTTTAGTGATCTTGGCATTTTAGTCTAGATTTTTTGACATGGGCGGTTTATTAACTCTTTTGGGCCTCATATCAGGGTTTTACATATATTACCGAAATGATTTATTTTAATCTTAATTGTTCTTTTATGCTATTGACATCACTGTCATTAACCAATGTAGAATGAGTCAATTTTAGTTTACGCTTTTTTGTTTTTTTGGTCAAAATATGATTTTTAAATGCGTGTTTTCTTTTTATTTTTCCAGTTCCAGTAAGCTTAAATCGCTTTTTGGCGCTTGATTTTGTTTTCATTTTAGGCATTTCGTAAAATATTTATTTTTAATTTTTTTTTGGAGTAATGAACATAATCATACGCTTTCCTTCTAATTTGGGCATTTGTTCTACTTTTCCAATTTCCTCCAAGTCTTGCGCTAGTCTTAATAGTAAGATTTGGCCTTGCTCCTTGAATACTATTGATCGACCTTTAAAAAACACAAAAGCTTTTAGTTTTGCTCCGTCTTTTAAAAACTTCTCGGCATGTTTTTTCTTAAATTCATAATCGTGTTCATCGGTTTGAGGACCGAATCTTATTTCTTTGATGATTACTTTAGTTGCTTTAGACTTGAGAGCTTTTTCGCGCTTTTTTTGTTCGTACAAGAATTTCTTATAATCCAATATTTTACAAACCGGTGGAGACGCTTTTGGAGAAATTTCTACTAAATCTAACTCAAGTTCTTCTGCAAGGGCAATCGCTTTGGGAAGTCTATAAACCCCAACTTCAACGTTATCACCGACCAATCTGATCTCATTGGCAGTAATTTTCTCGTTAATCTTGTGAGGATTTTCTTTAATTATCCTCGCTGGTTTGTTCGACCTTCTCCTTCTTATTGCTATGACTTCAACAATTTATGTTAATTTTCAAAATTAGAGATATTTTTTGATATCTCTTCCTTTATGAGCCTGACAAAACTTTTTAAATCCATCATACCCAAATCACCTTCTCGGTGTTTTCTAACGGAGACATTCTCCATCTTTGTTTCTTTTTCTCCAAGGATTAACATGAATGGAACCTTACTAATTTCGGCTTCTCGGATCTTTTTGCCAATGGTTTCATTTCTGTTATCCAAGGAGGCGCGAATTTCGTTATTTTCAAGGAAATTTAAAACTTTTTGAGCGTATTTTTCGTGTTTTTCACTCACAATCAATAAGTTCACTTGAGTAGGCGAAAGCCAGAGGGGGAAGTTACCTCCGGAATGTTCTAGTAAAATAGCTACAAACCGCTCCAAGCTTCCAAAAGGAGCCCGATGAATCATGATAGGTCTATGAAGCTCGTTGTCGCTTCCCTTGTAATTTAGCTCAAATCTTTCGGGTAGGTTATAATCTACTTGAATAGTTCCAAGTTGCCACTTCCTACCTAGGGCATCCTTGACCATAAAATCGAGTTTAGGACCATAGAAGGCGGCTTCTCCTTCTTCGATGATAAAATCCAAGTTCTTTTCTCGAGCTGCATTAATAATAGCTTGTTCAGCTTTTTTCCAATTTTCAGGGTCTCCAATGTATTTTTTGGGTTTTTTTGGATCACGAACAGAAACCTGTACCTGAAAATTTTCGAAACCTAAAGATTTGAATACATACAAAACCAAATCAATGACGTTTTTGAATTCTTGATCTAGTTGATCTGGAGTGCAAAAAATATGAGCATCGTCTTGCGTGAATCCTCTTACTCTTGTAAGTCCATGTAGCTCTCCACTTTGTTCGTAACGGTAAACGGTTCCAAACTCTGCATATCGAATAGGTAACTCTTTGTAACTCCATGGACGGGCCCTGTATATTTCACAGTGGTGTGGACAGTTCATTGGTTTAAGTAGAAAACTTTCTCCATGTACCGGAGTTTCTATTGGTTGAAAACTATCTTCGCCGT
>JAYPMN010000211.1:0-3288 GCA_038129925.1 Flavobacteriaceae bacterium | reverse complement strand
GTAGAAAAAAAGTGGGTTTTTAATTGGGAGAAAAAAAACTTTAAGGACAAGAAAAATCCTGATCTGTGGAAGCGTTTTTTAATAATTTACAGAAAGCACACCGTTCACTTTCAATGGGTTAAAGGGCATAATATGCATAAACAAAACGAGCGATGCGACCAATTAGCAGTTCGTGCAGCAAAAAGTAAAAACCTCATTCCAGACACTTTTTTTGAGCAAATGGAAAAACAAAAACCTTAGGAGAAGAATACCACTGATGATTCTTTATTTGATAATTGTTATAAATAATGACACCGTGGCGTAAAGAGTTTTTTATTTTTGTATAATGAACAACAAACTTTTAGTCCTAGGCACTATAGCTTACGATGCAATTGAAACCCCTTTTGGTAAAACAGGAAAAATTCTTGGGGGTTGTGCCACTTACATAGGACTTGCAGCATCACATTTTAAAATAGAATGCGGTTTGATTTCTATCATTGGCTCTGATTTTGAAAAAGAGCATTTAAATCTTTTAAAAGAGAAAAACCTAAATCTTGACGGTGTTGAACAACTCCAAGGGGAAAAGACCTTTTTTTGGAGTGGTAAATACCATAATGACCTCAACACAAGAACCACTCTTGAAACACAGCTGAATGTATTGACAAAATTTCATCCAAAAGTTCCAGAAAACTATAAAGATTCCAGTGTTGTTTTATTGGGAAATTTAGACCCGAATATTCAATTAGAAGTTTTGAATCAAATGAATCAAAAACACGATTTGATCATTATGGATACAATGAATTTTTGGATCGAAAGTTATCGTGAAAAGTTGGACGAACTTATCGCAAGAGTTGATGTGATTTCAATTAATGATGAAGAAGCGAGACAGCTTACACAAAAGCACTCTCTAGTTGAAGCCGCAAAAGAATTACAGGCTATGGGTCCAAAATACGTAGTGATCAAAAAAGGAGAGCACGGCGCCTTGTTGTTCAATGGAAGTAATATCTTCTGTGCACCTGGGCTGCCCTTAGAGGAGGTATTTGACCCGACAGGAGCAGGGGATAGCTTTATAGGTGGGTTTGCCGCCTATTTAGTGGAACGGAAAAAAATTAATTTTGAGGAGATGAAGACCGCAGTAATCGTTGGATCTGCCCTAGCTTCATTTACAGTTCAGGAATTTGGGACATCAGCCTTAGAAAAAATGACTTTAGTGCAGTTGGCAAAAAGAATACAAGCCTTTAAATCATTAACAGAATTTGAAATAGAACTAACATGAGAATCTGATGAGTGATGCAATCAAGCACGAATGTGGAATTGCACTTTTGCAATTAAAAAAACCACTTTCTTTCTACAAGGAAAAATACGGCAGTACATTTTACGGAATCAATAAAATGTATTTGTTAATGGAAAAGCAACACAATAGGGGTCAAGACGGGGCTGGATTTGCAAGTATTAAATTTGATATGTCTCCGGGACAACGATACATCAGCCGTGTTCGTTCTGCGGACCAACAGCCCATTCAAAAGATTTTTAAAACCATCAATACCCGTATACAAAAAGAAATTGATGAGGACCCCACAATTGCTTTAAAGCCAGAAGAGCTTAAATCTAAAGTGCCTTACCTAGGAGAGCTGATGTTAGGCCATGTTCGTTATGGAACTTTTGGAAAAAATAATATTGAAAGTGTACACCCCTTTTTACGTCAAAACAATTGGATGCACAGAAATCTGATTGTTGCAGGGAATTTCAATCTTACCAATGTAAATGAACTGTTTGAAAATCTTGTTGATCTAGGACAGCATCCTAAGGAAAAAGCGGATACCATAACGGTGATGGAAAAAATTGGACACTTTTTAGACGATGCCGTGGCCAAAATCTATAAAAATTTAAGAAAAGAAGGATACACTAAAAAAGAAGCTTCTCCGCTGATTGCTGAAAGACTAAAGCTTTCAAAAATTTTGAGAAAGGCATCTAAAAACTGGGATGGTGGTTATGCGATGGCGGGTTTACTTGGTCATGGTGATTCTTTTGTATTGAGAGATCCCGTAGGGATCAGACCAGTATATTATTATTCAGATGATGAAATTGTGGTTGTAGCTTCTGAACGACCTGTGATTCAAACCGTATTCAATGTAGCGTATGATCAAGTTCAAGAGTTAGCTCCTGGACACGCATTAATTACCAAAAAAGTTGGAGTAACCTCAGTCAAGCAAATTATTGAGCCCCAAGAAAAAAGAGCTTGCTCCTTTGAGCGAATTTATTTTTCAAGAGGAGGTGATGCAGAGATTTATCAGGAGCGTAAAGATTTGGGAAAAGCATTGTTTCCATTGGTTCATAAAGCTATAGGAGGGGATCTCGAAAACAGTGTATTTTCATTCATCCCCAATACAGCAGAGACTTCTTTTTACGGACTAATAGGAGCAGTACAGGATCATGTTAGAGAAATTCTACATGAAGAACTATTCAAATCAGATCAACCCAACAGCAAGGCATTGGCAAAGCTTTTAGCGCTTAAACCAAGAATTGAAAAAATTACAATTAAGGATGCCAAACTCCGAACATTCATCACTGAAGAAAGCGACCGAGACGATTTGGTGGCCCATGTATACGACATAACCTATGGGGTAGTAAAAGTATCAGATAATTTAGTAATTATCGATGATAGCATTGTTAGAGGGACTACATTGCAAAAAAGTATCTTGCGGATGTTGGATCGTCTAGGGCCTAAAAAGATTGTTGTAGTATCCAGTGCTCCTCAAATTAGATATCCTGATTGTTACGGAATTGATATGGCTAAGCTCGAAGAATTTATCGCTTTTAGAGCAGCACTGTCCTTACTTCAAGATGATGGGATATACGATGAGGTGATTCAATCAGTTTACAAAAAATGTACAACAAGTGCAGAAAATAAAGAGCCTTCACCACCAAACTATGTTAAGGAAATTTATGCTCCTTACTCCAACGAACAAATCTCAAATAAGATATCAAGCTTACTAAAAAACGACCATATAAAAGCTGAGGTTGAAGTTATCTTCCAGACTGTTGAAGGCCTTCACGCATCCTGTCCTAAAAATCTAGGGGACTGGTATTTTACAGGTAATTATCCAACTGCTGGTGGTTGTAGGGTTGTAAATCGCGCCTTTATCAATTTTGTCGAAAAAAATAACAAAAGAGCTTACTAAGGCTCTTTATCTACAAAAATTGTATTTCCCAGACTTATTTTAGCGTAAAATTTACATATAAATCGTCTCTATAAGACCTGAACATAAGTAGGTTAAGTTCATGGTAAGATTTGGGGCAAAAGGGAGG
>JAYPMN010000210.1:0-3288 GCA_038129925.1 Flavobacteriaceae bacterium | reverse complement strand
TAGTGTCGTATCTAAACTTTAAAACTTCGGCAGTTAAATCCAGGTGCTTTAAACTACTTGCTCCAACAATACCAAAGCGTATAAAATGAATTCTGAAGCTGCTTTCCTCGCGCTTTTCTAAAGTAAAATCCAACTCTAATAATTGGGCATTAGTCAATTGACTGCAAAGGAAAATTCCTACAATGTAAATGGGAAAATTTAAAAAGTGAAAATATTTTTTTTGCATATCCAAAAGATAGTATTAATTGGTTACACTTAAAATACCATTGTAATTTTGAACTTGATAAAAAAGTAACGCTTGAGGAGGGTCTAAGTCCTCACTAGGATTCAATAATTGACCAGTAGCAAGACTGTACTGAAAGTCTTCACAACTGCATACAGCCAATACTCCTTTAATACCCAACTTAGAGCAATTTTCAGGTAAGTGATTCGGGCAGGTCGCCTCCCACGCAAGAAAGCTGCTTCCATTCAAATTAAATAAAATAATACCATTAATACCTGCGTCTTCAATAAGCAGGCTGCCTCCTACAAAGTTTAATCCACTGTAAAGAGGAAGGGATAAGTTAAATTCTCTTTGAAAACGAACATCAACCAAATAAGGATTGCGATTTAGTGGCTGTTTACCACAGCTAAGCACCCAAAATATAAAGATAAAAGGCATATAGAAAGCGGCAAATTTTTTAACGACTTGTCTCAATTGTGTATATTTGATTATAGATCCACCCTTGGGAGGATTTTTGTTTATATAAAACGTAGAAATTATGAGTAAAGTATCTTATTACACCGAGGAGGGCTTAAAAAAACTACGTCAAGAGTTAAATCAATTGAAAGACGTTGAGCGCCCCAAAGCGTCGCAAGCCATAGCCGAAGCAAGAGACAAAGGCGATTTGAGTGAGAATGCAGAATACGATGCTGCAAAAGAAGCTCAAGGGATGCTTGAAATGCAAATTGCAAAACTAGAAAATACGCTAGCCAATGCGAGAATAATCAACGAATCAGAGCTAGACACTTCAAAAGTTCTAGTGCTTTCTACTGTCGAGGTTAAAAATAAAAGTAATGGTACTACCATGAAATACACTCTGGTGGCTCAGAGTGAAGCCGATCTTAAAACAGGTAAAATCTCTGTTGACTCTCCTATTGGTAAAGGTTTACTCGGAAAAGAAGTAGGAGAAGTTGCTTCAATTTCTGTACCTAACGGTACCATTGAACTTGAAATTCTTTCCATAAGTAGAGCTTAGTGGAGACTCTTTTTACTAAAATAATTAATGGTGAAATACCGAGCTATAAAGTAGCAGAGGACACTTATAGTTTTGCTTTTTTAGATATTAACCCAAACACTAAAGGGCATGTTCTCTGTGTGCCTAGAACAGCTGCAGATAAAATTTTTGACTTAGCAGAAGAGGACTATCAGCAATTGATGTCCTTTTCAAGAAGGGTTGCATTGGCGATGAGAACCGTTGTTTCTTGTAAACGAATTGCAATGTCTGTTATCGGCCTTGAAGTTCCCCATGCTCATGTTCACCTGATCCCTATTGAAAAAATGGGAGACGCAAGCTTTCAAAATAAAGCAAAGGTTAGCGCCGAGGAAATGAAAGCCATTGCAAACCAGATTGCCCATGCGTTTGACGAATTAGCCTAGTCATTTTTTAATCTCCTTATTTAAAGTCAGCTGAAATGTAGTGCCTTGTCCTATAGCAGTTTTTTGTACGCTTATTTTTCCATGATGAAAATCTTCAACAATTCTCTTCGCTAGAGATAATCCGAGTCCCCAACCCCGTGTTTTTGTAGTAAAACCAGGCTTAAATATTTTAGATACAGTCTCTTTTTTCATCCCTGATCCAGAATCTTCAATAAGAATCTCGATGTAGGGGGTAAATTCATTGACTCGAATCTTTAATAGTCCTTTACCTTTCATGGCATCAATCCCATTTTTGATTAAGTTTTCTAGTGTCCAACTGATAAGCTGAGGATTGAAAGGAATAATGATTTTTTCTTTAGGGAACTCAAGGTTGAATGTTATTTGGTCTGAGCTTCTTTTTTGGAGATAATTAACTGTTTTTTGGGTGGTTTCTAGAATGTTATTTTCTTTTAGTTCGGGTATAGAGCCTACTTTAGAAAAGCGTTCGGTGATTAAATTCAGACGCTCAATATCTTTTTCAATTTCATTTAGTGAGGAAGATTTGGGATCCTTTTCTTTGAGTAAAGTAAGCCAGCCCATCATTGAGGTTAACGGAGTTCCAATTTGGTGTGCGGTCTCTTTCGCCATAGCAGCCCAAAGTCTATTCTGTTCGGCAATTTTAGCCGTTTTAAATACAAAGTATAGTACTGCACCAAAAAGTATGATGATAAGAAGTAATGCTAAGGGATAATATTGAAGTTTTTTTAATGTGGCAGAGTTGCCGTAATAGAGTTTTTGATCTATAATAAGTGTACCTAAACTGTCTTTATATTGAATCAGAATAGGCTGATTTTCTTTTTTAATCCTGTCAAGGATACGATACAATCCAGTAGAGTCTTGTTTTTTTTCATCCCATTGAACGTTTCTAATTTCAAGAATTCTTTCTTGGCTATCAACTTGTATCATGGGATTTTGCCCAGAGCGCTGAAGAATCTCAAAAGTCAGATTATTGAGCTCTTGATTTTGAATGTACTCCTCTTGCGCCATTGCCCAGAGTTCCATTTTTGTTCGTTCTTCCCTACTCAAGTTTTGAAATAGAATATTGGTATTCCAGAGAATCAAAGCTACTATGGCAAATGCAAAAACAAACCAACTGTGTTTCAGTTTGTCAATAAAGTTTTGGGCGAATTTCATGAGTAGCCTTTCACACGAAGATAATTCAATTTAAGAAAACCTCAGAAAGGCTGAGATCCACCTAAAACTTTTATTATTTTTGTTTGAAATCAAAACACATTATGGAAATAGCTGGGAAAATTAAATGGATCGATGAAACAAAAACCTACGGAACAAATGGTTTTCGAAAAAGAGAAGTGGTCGTAACTACTGAAGAACAATATCCTCAGCATATTTTAGTTGAATTTATTCAAGACAAATGTGAGTTACTCAACGCCTACCAAGTTGGTCAGTCTGTCAAAATTGGAATCAATTTAAGAGGAAGAGAATGGGTAAATCCTCAAGGAGAGACAAAATACTTTAATTCTGTTCAGGGGTGGAGAATTGAAGAAGCAGGAGCTGCTGCTCCCTCAGAAATGCCTCCTATGCCTCCTGCCTCAGCATTCAAAGCTGCTGAAGGAGATGCGAATGAGGTTGAAGACGATTTGCCGTTTTAA
>JAYPMN010000209.1:0-3293 GCA_038129925.1 Flavobacteriaceae bacterium | reverse complement strand
ATATAAAAATAAATTTCCTTCATTTTAAAATTTAAAATTATAAGTTACCGATGGGATGATACCAAATATTGACAATCGGATTGCTTCGTTCTGTCCAGTTTCAATGTTTTGCTGAAAACGTATGTTAGCAGCATTTTGTCTGTTATAGGCATTAAATAAACTAAAGACCCATTGGCCAGTATAAGGCTTCCCTTTTTGATCTGGTGTGTAAATGGCTGCGAGGTCAAGCCGGTGATAATTTGGAAGCCTGCTGCTATTTCTTTGCTCAAAATTTGGGATTGAGAAATTTTGGAATTTATATTGAGCCTCAGGATAGGTAATCGGTTGTCCAGTCTGAAACAAAAAGTTTGCACTTAAATCCCATTTTTTATTCAGCACATAATTGGTTGTTATTGAAAGGTCATGAGTTTTATCATAAGGTGTTAAATACCAGTTTCCATTATTTATTCCAGTTTCTATCGGTGTTCTGCCTGGGGTTCTTTGCTCAGAACGCGATAAAGTATAGGCGATCCAGCCATTAAGTTTTCCTTCATTTTTTCTGATTAATAGTTCCATTCCTTTCGCCTTTGCTTCTCCGGAGAGCAGTACCTGCTCGATTGCGTTATTGGCGATTAATTCAGCACCATCTATGTAATCTAATCTGTTTTGGATAGACTTATAAAACACTTCAAATTCTAAATCATAGCGATTCGAACCTAGAGTTTTAAAATATCCCAAAGCAAATTGATCCAGAAGTTGTGGATCAATAAAAGTCCCGCTTGGTGCCCAGATGTCAATGGGAGTAGGGGAGTTGGTATTGGAGATGAGATGCAGGTATTGAGCCATACGATTATAACTCAATTTGAAGGATTGATTGACTTTGTTCTGATAGGCTAGTGCCATACGTGGTTCAAAATATGTAAAGTCTTTTAACATATCAGCTCGCTCGTAGTCAACTTGTCCGGTCGGTTCAGCTCCTTGGTACAACTTCAATGCAGGATTATAAATCAGTGGGTCGTTGTCTTTATAGCTGTTGAGTTTTTGTCCAAAGCGTATAAAATTACTTAGTCTACTTCCAACTTGTAAACTGATTTTAGGGCTAATTTGGTAGTTAATTCCGGAATAAAGTGCACTTTCAAGAGCATATTTATCAGTCAGTTTATTCGTTTGAATTTGAGAAATCTCAGTGGTTGGCTCAATAAGACCTGGATCAAATTTGTAATAAATACTATTCAGACCATATTCCAATTTTAATTTCTCTGTCAAATAATGCTTAAAATCATACTTCAGATTAAAATTGACTATACTTGAGTTCCATTCAAAATCTGCAAAACTAAAATCAAGTTTGTAGTCATAATCTGAATAAATGAGGGATAGATTGGAAAACAATCGATTGGAGAACAAGTGATTCCATCTGAAATTGGCGACAGAATTGCCATAAGCGTTGTTGAAAAGACTTGCGATATCAAACACATCTCTTCCAAAATAACCTGAAAGAAAAAGACTGTTTTTGTCATTTATTTTATAGCTCAATTTGGTATTGAGGTCGTAGAAATATGCCTTATTGTCTTTTACGCTTTCAATCAATGGTAAAAAAAGATGCACATAACTACTCCTCCCTCCAACTAAAAAGGAGCCCTTATCTTTTTCTAGAGGACCTTCTATAAGGAGCCTGCTAGAAATCAATCCTAAACCTCCTTGGGACTTAAAATCATTACTGTTTCCATCTTTCTGGTAGATATTCAGTACGGAGGATACTCTACCTCCATAATTTGAGGGAATCCCCCCTTTAAATAATTTAATATCCTTGATGGCATCGGGGTTGAAAACGGAAAAAAAACCAAAAAGGTGGGAGGAGTTAAAAATAATGGCTTCATCAAGAAGGATCAGGTTTTGATCTGCTGCACCACCTCTTACATTAAATCCGGACGAGCCTTCACCACCATTAGTAACTCCAGGCAGTAAGGTAATGGATTTGATGATGTCCACTTCGCCCAACACAGCGGGTATTTTTTTTATGGTTGAAACTGCCAAAGAGTTTACACTCATTTGAGGGCTTTTGAGATTGAGTTTCTCAATATTTTCATTTACAATAACTTCATCTAAAAGTGCTGTTTCTGGATTGAGCTTAAGATCTAGTCTAAGATCTTGGTTTAGGGTGATATCATCGAAATAGTTTTCGAATCCTAAATAGCTGACCGCTAACTGATGTGTTCCTTCTGGTAGGCTAATGGAGTAAAATCCGTATTCATTCGTTGTTGTGCCTAATTTGAGATCACTAAAGATTACATTGACACCAATCAGGGTTTCATTGGTCTCAACATCGCTGATATAGCCACTAAGTACATGGTTTTTTTGACAGTAAACAAGTCCAGTAAAGAAATATAAAGTGAAGCAGTATAGTATTTGCTTCATTCTTAATTAAGTCTGATTTTAACAGTTCTATTAGCAAGTTCCCAAGCCGTATAGAAAATAAGTTGGGTTCTTTTTGCTAGTAGATCATACATAATTTTGTCTGGAGTATCTCCCGGTTTGTGGTAATCTTCGTGAGTTCCACTAAAATAAAAAATGACAGGGATGTTATTCTTAGCAAAATTGTAGTGGTCGCTTCTGTAATAAAAACGATTGGAATCTTTTTTGTCATTGAATGTGTAATCCAACTTAAACTGGGTGTATTTAGTATTGGCAGCTTCCGAGATATCGTGCAAATCCTGACTTAAACGATCCGCACCGATCAGGTAAATATAATTGGGATCTTTATCCTCTCTTTTCGGGTCAGTTCTACCAATCATATCTACATTCAAATTAGTCATGGTTTGTGCTAGAGGATATAAAGGATTGTTAGTATAATATTTAGAACCTAGCAGACCTTTTTCTTCACCAGTAACATGTAAGAAGATTAGCGATCTTTTTGGACCCTGACCAGCATCGGCAGCCATTTTAAAAGCTTCGGCTATTTCTAAAAGCGCTACAGTTCCCGAGCCATCATCGTCAGCTCCGTTGTTTATTTGACCTTTTTTAATTCCTATATGATCTAGATGAGAGGAAATCACTATGTATTCTTCAGGGAATTTTGACCCTTTGATGATTGCTGCAACGTTTTCTGTTTCAACTTCTGCCCCTTTGATGTTTAATTTCATAGGTTGGGTATAGTTGTAGGTACCTTTGGCTTCCTCGATGCCATGAGTAGAGTAAAAATTCTGTAAAAAGTCTACTGCACGTCGTTGACCTACAGTGCCTGTCTCTCTTCCTTGAAAGTAATCAGAGGCATATACATATAGATTTTCTTTGAGCTCTTTAGCAGTGATACTGGC
>JAYPMN010000208.1:0-3322 GCA_038129925.1 Flavobacteriaceae bacterium | reverse complement strand
TATTTGAATCTATTTTTTGGTGCTTCCTTGCTATTTTTTGTTTTATCCTCTTTTTGGATGTTTACACCCAAAATGCCTGCATTTAAAAAGGGAATGTATTTTGCAATTTCTGGAGCCGTATTAACGATCGTAATGCTATTTGTTTAATCCCAGGGTTTAAGGCCTAACAGTTTTTCGCCTAGAGCACTTAATTTCGCCGTACTGTATTTTGTCTGTTCCCACTTTCTTGGATCACCAGGAAAGGCATGACCCTCAGGAGCGATCCTGTTTTTCCAAGAGTTTATTCGCCATTCTTTTAGGGCAGAATTTTCCTCTTCCGCAGGCATCATTGAAATGTATTGTGCAATTCTGACTTTATCTTTAGAATTATTAGGACGAATTCCATGAGGTTCAAGGCTATTGAAAATCAATAAATCTCCTGCTTCTAGTGGAACTTTTACAAAGTGTTCTTCTAAACCTTTTGTATCTGGCTGAAATCTATTGCGGTCATCTGGTTGGGATTGCTTCCAGCTGTCGTAGTTTCGGTAAAGCCATGGGATACACTGAAATCCCCCCATTTCCATGTCCGTTTGATCGGCTAAAGCCAAAACTCCTTGTACGTTTTGGGGTTTAGTTTCCGGATCGTAATCCCAATGAATAAAACCTTTATACTCAAAACCCGGTTGAATTGGAAAGTTGAGATTTGCACGGTCGATAGTTGCCCAAAGTTTTTCTGTCCCCCAAATGTCGACAAAGGCGTTATACACCCGATCTATCTGTCTATTTTCCCAAAGCAACTGATGATTGTAAACCTCAACCATTCCAGTTCCCTGAAGTTCTTTCATTTGCATCTCAGCGCGAGGTGCCGTATACCAGCTTTCTTTATTGTTGGGATCTTTTTCCTCAAATTCCCAAAGAAAATCAGCCGTTTTTTTTGCTTGATCTCGGCTTATCGCATTTTTTATTACGACAAAACCATTATACAACCAAAAATTCCAGTCTTCAATGCTTAATACCCTTAGACTATCGGATGTTGCAGAAGTCCTGAGTCCAACGCTACTACTTTTAGCAGTAGATGGATTTCCGGGAATATCTTTATGAGCGTTATTTGGGATTTTGGTTTCCATTTTTTAGACTATGAGTACGCAATATAAAAAAAATTAACTCATCATTAGCTCAAGTTTATTGAAATAAATACCTCCTAAAAACACGCTTTATACTTACTTATTTTAAGCTGTGAATAAAAAGAAGATAACTTCAATCATTCGCTACTAGGATGACTTAACTATGTGATTGGAATGCCTTATTTTTGTACTTTAATATCATACGCATGATCCTCTTTTTTGGTGATTCATCAGTCCAAGTTTTTGCAGTAAAGTGCAACCAACCACTCCCCTACCCTCAAAAAGAAAAATTAGGCTGGTTATTTGGAAATCAGCCTCCTTTAGATGCCAACACTATAGATGGGTCCTTTTATGGTCCACGAGCGACTATGGTTACTCCCTGGAGTACAAATGCAGTTGAAATTACACAAAATATGGGTCTAGTAGGAATCGAACGTATTGAAGTCTATGAGGCAAAAAGTCGCGTTCAAAATCCAGATCCCATGTTAGTCACTTCATATGATATACTAAATCAAAAGCTTTTTGAAGTTGATTTATTACCAGAGGCTATTCATCAAATTAACGATATCGCTGCTTATAATATACAGGAGGGTCTTGCTTTAAGTGACGAAGAGGTAAGCTATCTTGAAGAACTTTCAGTATCCTTAAAAAGACCACTGACCGATTCGGAAGTTTTCGGTTTTTCCCAAGTAAATTCTGAACACTGCCGACACAAAATCTTCAACGGTAAATTTATCATTGATGGTATAGAGAAAGAAGAAAGTCTTTTTAAGCTAATTAAAAACACTTCAAAACTTAACCCCAACACCATAGTCTCAGCTTATAAAGACAATGTCGCTTTTATTGAGGGTCCAGAGATCGAACAATTTGCTCCTCAAAAAGGAGATGTTCCAAGCAGTTACAAAAAAGAAACTGTAAACAGTGTGATTTCTTTAAAAGCTGAAACCCATAATTTTCCAACCACTGTAGAACCCTTTAATGGTGCAGCTACTGGTTCTGGTGGTGAGATTAGAGACAGATTGGCAGGAGGCCAAGGCTCTATACCATTAGCAGGTACTGCCGTTTACATGACCCCCTACTCTGGAGTACAGAAGGGTCGACAGAAAAACCCGTTCCAAGAGCGTAAATGGCTGTATCAAACCCCCATAGATATTCTCATTAAAGCCTCTAATGGAGCCTCAGATTTTGGCAATAAATTTGGACAACCTTTAATCGCAGGGTCTCTCTTGACCTTTGAGCACAAAGAAAACAACAAAATGTTGGGATTCGATAAGGTCATCATGCTGGCTGGAGGAATCGGTTATGGAAAGAGAGAACAGGCACAAAAAAAAACACCCAAAAAGGGAGATAAAATCATTATACTTGGAGGAGATAATTACCGAATAGGTATGGGTGGAGCTGCGGTTTCATCAGCAGACACAGGCGCATTTGGAAGTGCTATTGAACTCAATGCCGTTCAACGCTCTAACCCTGAAATGCAAAAAAGGGTAGCCAATGCAATTCGAGCTTTGGTAGAAGCACCAACCAATCCTATAATTTCCATTCATGATCACGGAGCAGGTGGCCATCTCAATTGTCTTTCTGAACTGGTTGAAGATACAGGAGGAACCATCCATATCGACGCCTTACCTATAGGTGATCCTACCCTTTCGGCAAAAGAGATTATCGGTAATGAATCCCAAGAACGTATGGGGTTGATTTTAGCTCCACAAGACGCCGTCATGTTAGAAAAAATTGCAAGCCGAGAGCGGGCACCTTTCTATATTGTAGGGGAAGTGACAGAAGATCACCACTTTTGTTTTATATCTGAAAAAACTGGAGAAAAGCCAGTGGATCTATCGCTTTCAGCCTTGTTTGGCAGTGCACCCAAAACCATAATGGAAGACCAGACCCCTCAAGCTGATTTTTCTATTATTTCATATAGTATTGGACAAATAGAAAACTACATTGAAGCAGTTTTACAATTAGAAGCTGTAGCCTGCAAGGATTGGCTCACCAATAAAGTAGACCGATGTGTAAGCGGTCGAGTAGCACAACAACAAACTGTTGGTGAAATTCAACTTCCTCTCAGTAACTGCGGTGTAATTGCCTTAGACTATACTGGAAAAAAAGGAATCGCAACTTCTATTGGACATGCGCCCATAAGTGGTTTAATAGACCCTGCTAAAGGAAGTATAAATTCTATAGCAGAAGCTTTAACAAATATTGTTTGGGCACCC
>JAYPMN010000207.1:0-3336 GCA_038129925.1 Flavobacteriaceae bacterium | reverse complement strand
TTGCAGATGGTTAGGTACAGATAATGATAGCGAAGGTTGTTTACAGCGAGATTTAACAGGACTGGGTGGGGCTCGAGGAAAGTCCCGCTGTATTATAAAAATGAATTCCAATAGAGAAGTTGAAGCTTTTTTTCAGAAAAAATTGGAATAAGTTGCTTGAATAGAATCATATCAGTCTTGAGTTCTGGTGATTGAAAAAGGGAAAGTATTCTGTTTTATTATTGGGGTTCATCCAAATCCTCACTTTTTATATTAATATTTCCCTAAAAAAACGGATCATACATTACTATCAAACCATTATATACCTTCCTCATCCTTTTCTTCGAACACTTTTTTATTTTGAGGCCAAGTATTCTGATCGTATTTTTTTGGCGGTCTTGAGTTCCCCTGTATGACTCCACCCTGGAGGATAAAAGATATACTTTAACTTATTTGCAATTCCAGGTGCTTTAACGACATCTTTAGTAAGGTTGATAATTTCTCCAAAATAAACATCGACAAAATTACCAGATTCAATCGATCTTGTAACTCCGTATTGGATTTCCATTTTGGGATCTTCCTCTTGGTAGGTGCCAAAAATCCGGTCCCAAAAGTTTAGAAGATTACAATAATTGGTGTCGATGTAAAGAGGATTCCTCGCATGATGTACACGATGGTGGGAAGGGGTCAGCATGAGTTTATTTAAAAAACCAAAACGAGCATCTTTAATCAGGTTTTCTCCAACATGAATAAATGCTCCATAAGTCCCGTCTATAAACATTATGGTAAATAAAATTATAGGGTTTACGCCTAGGAAAATACAAATAGAGGTTCTGATAAGGTCAGCATAGGGTGCCTCTAAAAAGAAATGGGCATGAGTAACACTCAAATTCATTTCTTCAGGGGAGTGATGTGTGGCGTGTAAACACCAAAGTAAGCGAACTTTATGTGCCAAAAAGTGATATATAAAATGGGCAAATTCCCAAATGATATAACTGTAAATAAACCAATACCAAGTCATCCTTGTTTCGATCAAAGCGATGGGCTCGAAAAATCCAATACAAAGTGCAACAATACCAAGGGAGATAAATCTTCCTGCAATTCTATTAAAAAGGTAGATAAGAAAAATCACTTTATACACTTTGGTTTGAGGTTTTTTATAGACAAACCCCAAAATTAATTCCAGAATTAGTAACAAAGGAATAATCGGAATAATAAGAGCAACAATACCCTCGTAGGTTAGTAATTTATCAAATTCTCCATTAGACAAAATTTCAAAAAATTGACTAACCCCAAAAAAGCCAACGATTTCGTTCCATATAGAGTTTAGCAATGACATAACATAAAGTTTATTTAAAAAAGATATAAATTATTTTAAACTTTCACCTCTTTTTTTAGTCAAAACCATCGAGTAGTTAAACCAAAATATAAATTAGGAAGTCTAGGTATAGTGATTATTATGCTTTAGCTTTGCAAAAAATTGTTAAACAAAAAGTCTCAACACATACACTTTTTTACCATAAAATCAAAGTATTGATATAAAGTGTTTAATAAAAATGAGTCTTTAGCATTATTTATTAAACAAAATGTCTAAAAACACTTCACTCAAGACTGTGAGAAAATGGATCTTATTTATTTTAGGATTTGTTGTGATTGCGCTGTCGTTCCAACTTTCAAAAAAAATTGCCAATAGTAATCCTCCTCCTCGTAGGCAAGCTGAAAAAGTAGTAAAAAATGTTTTCACTAAAGAAGTTAAAAATGGATCTTATAATGTGCAAATTCCATCTAATGGTCTCTTGGAAGCCTACCAAAGAATAAAAATCACTTCACGTGTTCAGGGCTTAATGCAAACGATCAATCCTCTTTTTAAGTCAGGGCAATCATATAAAAAAGGTCAGGTTTTGGTTCAGGTAGCTTCTTCTGAATTTATTTCTAATGTAATTGCTCAGCGCGCTTCACTTTACAATCTTATTACTTCTGTCATGCCAGATTTGCAGTTAGATTTTCCTCAGGCTTATCAAAGTTGGAAGACTTATTTAAAAGAATTTGATGTTGAAAAGGCAACACCTCCACTCCCTGATATGGACGAAGATGTACGTTTATTTATTTCTGGAAGAGGAATTATTTCATCGTATTACTCAATGCAAAACCTTGAAAAGAGTTTGACTTTTTATACCATACAAGCTCCTTTTGATGGAGTGTTAGTTGCAGCCAACGTTACCGAAGGATCTCTAATCAGACCAGGGCAGGAACTAGGTGATTTTATAGCTCCTGATCATTATGAATTGAAAGTAGCTCTTCCAAAATCATATGTTGAAAAAATAGATGTTGGGGCAAAGGTTGAATTAAAATCAATTGATACACAAAAAAAATATACAGGGACCGTATCAAGAATAAACGCAAAGGTAAATACAGAAACACAGTCTGTAGAAGTGTTTATACGAGTGAGTAGTTCTGAACTTAAAGAAGGTGTTTATATGGAAGCCTTGATTGGGTCACTTGAATTTAATGATGTGGTTGCCTTAGATAGAGGATTACTCAGTGGGGATCAAGAGCTTTATTTGGTTGAAGACGATAAGTTGGTGCTTAAAAAAGTTGAAGTAGCTCATTTTACAGATTCGCATGCTATTGTACGTGGATTGAAAGATGGAGTTGTGGTTGTAGCCCAACCAATCATAGGTGCATACCAAGGCATGGAGGTTATTTCAACTCCTTTCAATACAGTAAAGTAAGTAGCTGTCATGAAAAAAATAATTAATTATTTTATTAAGTACCACGTTGCAGTCAATGTAGTCATTTTGGCTTTTATACTGTTTGGAGTATTGGGGGTAAGTTCTCTTAAATCTTCATTTTTTCCCTTAAATGAATCTCATATTGTCCAGATTTCAGTAACCTATCCTGGGGCTTCTCCTCAGGAAATTGAAGAGGGTGTAGTATTAAAAATTGAAGACAACCTCAAAGGCTTGGCTGGGGTAGAACGAGTTACCTCTGTATCGAGAGAGAATAGCGGTTCCATAACCGTAGAAGTGGAAAAAGAGCGGGCTATAGATTTTATGCTTTTGCAGGTTAAAAATGCAGTTGATCGCGTACCCAGTTTTCCTTCAGGTATGGAACCTTTAGTGGTTTCCAAGCAAGAACAAATAAGATCCACAATTAATTTTGCACTTAGCGGAGAGAATATCCCTTTACTAACACTCAAAAATATAGCTCGTCAAGTTGAAAATGATATTCGAGCAATGGAGGGCATTTCTCAAATAGAAATCACAGGTTATCCTGAAGAGGAAATAGAAATTGCAGTCAAGGAGAATAAGTTATTAGCGTATAAATTAAGTTTTACGACTGTAGCTCAAGCAGTCG
>JAYPMN010000206.1:0-3336 GCA_038129925.1 Flavobacteriaceae bacterium | reverse complement strand
CCTATTTTACTGCCAATAGCTATGCCCATACCTCCTAGACGAACCCCAAGGGCAATATTCGAATCGATCTTTTCTACTAAAGGAGTTTTATTCTTCCCAAATGCCATGATCCCAGACCATTCCATTTCAATACTAAACGGTTGATCTGGAAGAATGATGTTGCTTAAATCTTCTAGTAACTGCTGTTTAATTTTCGAATTAGATCCAAAATCAGTAGTTGTTTCGCCTTTAAAATCCAAGGCTCTTCCCCCACCAAAAAGGATTCTGTTGTCTATGTTCCTAAAATAATAGTATCCTTCTTTGTAATGAAAGGCCCCTTTTACTTTTAAGTCCTCAATCGGATGCGTTAATACAACCAATCCTCGTCCTGGATTCAGCTTGAGTTTGGGGAAAAACTGTTTTGAAAAAGCATTGGTACAAACAGCTAATTTGTGGGTATTAATTTCAATATTTTGGTCCTTTAACTCAACTGCAATTTTAGGCTTGGACTTCGACAGGTCAAATCCGTTGACTTCAGTAAAGGTCATATAATCGATTTCACAACTGTTGACTTTTGACCTGAGGGCACGCATCATTTTGCCACTGTTAAGCTGGCCCTCAAATGGGTTTTCAATCAGATGATATACTTGCTTTTTACTAAACCCAAAGCTTTCAATTTTAGAATTATTCCATTGAAAAACTGCTTGCCCGAACAAAGGATATAATAGCGTATTGATCTCCTCTATTTTATCAATTGCTCTTGGGTTTTCTTCAAAGAATAGCTCATAACCTCCTAAGGATTGAAACCCGATTTCACTTTCTCCTAAAGTCTTTTTTAAAAGTGTAAGTCCTTCCATTCGCAACTGAACTAAATCGACTAATGCTTGAACCTCCATGTGTTGGGTGTCATCAATCAATTCAGATAAAGATCCAAAACAAGCAAACCCAGCGTTCTTTGTACTTGCTCCTGATGAAAATAAGCCGCGTTCTAAAATGGCAATACGAGCTTTAGGATAACGTTCTCGATAAGACAACGCACAAAACATACCCGTGATTCCTCCACCTAAGACCACTAAATCGTAATCTAGCATTGCAGATTGTTCCCAGTAGCTCAGCACCTTTTAAAGTTTAAAAATTTGTTCCATTTGGACCCACTTTTCTCCTGGCTTGGCATTGGGAAGTACTTGCTGATAATTGGACATCAATTCTTCCCACTCTTGAACTTTGGGATTGCTTTTGTCCATGGCTGCTTTTGCCTCTAATGAAAAATCTTCTTTCGTTTCCATGATCATGAATAAGCGGTTGGATACTCGATAAATTTCCATACACTCAACTCCAGTACTTTTAATCTGTTGAAGAATCTCGGGCCATACTTTTTTATGATGTTCAGTATAAGCCTCCATCAAGGTTTCATTCTCCTTAAGGTCTAGGGCAAAACAGTATTTTTTTCGATGATCAGCCATTATATTTTGCAGGGTTTAAGTTTCGGTACCCGAATAGTATCACAACTAAGAAAGATACCAAGGGAAGTATAAAAGAAAAATTGACTTCGGGTACTCCAAGGATTAAAACATCATTATAACCTTGACCTCCAATATCTAAAATCATCCCTTGCAAAATTGGCATAAAGGCTCCTCCAACTATAGCCATAACTAAAAATGCAGAAGCCGGTTTGGCATCCTCTCCTAATCCTTTTAAGGCAATTCCATAGATGGTCGGGAACATAAGTGACATACAAAAAGAGGTGAGTACCAAAGTGTATAAACCGCCTTTCCCGGAAATAAAAATTGTTCCTAGACAGCATACTACTGCTAATATTCCAAGATACATTATAAGCCTACCAGCATTGATGAATTTCAGTACATAAGTAAATATAAAACGTCCTGTTAAGAAGATGATCAAGGCGGCATAGGCATAATTAACAGCCTTTTGATTATTGATCCCTAAATTTTCAGCATATTGATAAATGTATGTCCAGCACATGATTTGAGCTCCAACATAAAAAAGCTGTGCAATAACACCACCTACAAAATGTTCTTTTTTATAAATTCTTTTGATGGACTCCCACATGTTTGAAGTCTCGTGGCTTTTAGATTCTTCTGGCATTTTAACAAAAGTAATTAGTACCAAAAGAAAAAGGACAAAAATCCCAAGTGTAACATAGGGATTTCGTATGAGTTCAAGATCTGCCGTTTTGACTGCTGCCTTGGCAGAAGAAGAAAGCGTCTCGTAGATTCCATTCCCTTGGGCATCCACATCGTCTGACTGAAGCGAACCTAAGATAAAAGTCTGTGCTACGAGCAGCCCCATAAGTGCCCCAAGAGGATTAAACGCTTGTGCTAGATTCAGCCTTTGGGTAGCCGTAGCTTCATCGCCCATGGAGAGGATGAAAGGATTGGCTGTAGTTTCCAAAAAAGCCAAACCAAAGGTAACTATGTAGAGTGCTGCTAAAAAGAAGGTATAATTTTCTAAAGCTGCTGCAGGAAAAAACAACAAAGCCCCAGTGGCATAAAGTCCCAAGCCAACTAAGATTCCAATCTTGTAAGAGTACTTTTTTACTAGATAGGCTGCAGGTAAGGCCATAGTAAAATAGCCCCCGTAAAAAGCCGCTTGGACCAATGATGCCTGGGTGTTGTTTAATTCTAATATCTTTTTAAATGCGGAAACCATCGGATTGGTAATGTCGTTTGCAAAGCCCCAAAGTGCAAATAGTGAAGTAATAAGTACAAAGGGAATCACCAATTCTTTAGGGACAACTGCTGCTTTATTTTTTGAATTCATATTCTACTTGTTTATAGGGATCGATCTAAATGCGTATACCCCCCGTCAACATACAAAAGCTGACCGGTAGTATGACTGGATTGTTGAGACAATAAAAAAGCAACGGTACTCCCTATCTCTTTTGGAGTAGTCATTCTGTTTTCTAATGGAATGTTGTCTTCTATCGTTTTGAGTTTCGTCTTAGGGTCAGGAAAAGTTTGAATCCATTTTTCATACAATGGAGTGTACGATTCTGCAACTATGACAGCATTTACTCGAATTGAGTAGGGCAGCAATTCTACTGCCCACTCACGGGTGAGTGCATTCCTCCCACCGTTTGCAGCTGCATAGCCTGAGGTTCCTCCCTGTCCAGTTACAGCTGTTTTTGAACCGATATTTACAATAGCTCCTTTGGTTTTTTTTAAGGCCGGTAAGCAATAATGAGCCATCATAAAATAATGGGTAAGGTTTTTGTGGAGCGATTGGGTAAAGGTGTCAAAATCTCCCTCAGCCAAACTCACACCGTCATTGACCCCTGCATTGTTAACCAATCCATCAATTACACCATACTGATCAAGTACTTCTTGAACAGCTTTT
>JAYPMN010000205.1:0-3354 GCA_038129925.1 Flavobacteriaceae bacterium | reverse complement strand
GAAATGACAATATGGAGTTCAAGCGAAATAAGGTCGAACAGCAAGCACTTGACGATTGGGAAACACTCAAGAATATGGGAGGAATAACACCTATTATTAAGCCTGAACATCTGACTTATTTTGGACTACGTGATTATGAAAATGAAGAAGCAGCCATCATCAAAAAGTTACAATTCAGAAACTATCCAGTCCATGAGCTTCGCCAGCGCAGTTTTAAAAATTGTATAGCTGAAACCTTAGAGCATTTGACAGAGGTGGATCAAATCTATATAAGTTTTGATGTAGACGCTTTAGACTGTGATTTGGTTTCCCACGGAACGGGAACTCCGGTCTCAAAAGGGTTTGATCCTCAAGAAATAATTCAACTTATTCAAGGTATTCAAGCTAGTGGTAAGCTTGTAGCATTAGAAGTTTGTGAAATCAATCCACTGCTGGATGAAAAAGGCAATCGAATGGCTGAAGCAGCTTTTGAGGTTATACAGGCTGTTTTTTAATTTCTAATTGATCCAATTCGATTTCCTAAAGATAAATTATACAACGGATCAACCTGATTAGTAAATAAAGGAGGAGTAATAGCTTTCCTTAGATGGTAACTAAGTATTGGAAGTAAAGGTAGCTACTGATTCCATAGTTGAAGTCGTTAAAGTTGACTTCTTGAAAAATTTCACCACTCTAAGCTAACCCTCAAAGTCCACCTCTTTTTTAAATTGTTGTATTCGAGTAAAAGCCTTGTAAAAAGTAGTTATCATTACATCTTCGGCGTGTTGCAGGTCTCTAATGTAATAACGAGCTACTGCCAACATACTGGACGAATGTTTCTTATAAAGCATTAATTGTGCTACTCTATCATTGGCTTTTGCCTTTTTGATGAGTTCCACTTCTTGGGGGTAAAAAGCTCGAATCTTCACAATAGTTGTAGGTTCTAATGATAAGACGCATCCGTTTGATAAAAGGTTGCATTAGGGGGCTAATTTTTTAAAACTTTAGATTTATTCCAGTTGTTTTAAGAGGGCTTTAAAATGATTTCGATAAATACTGACTTTGTTGTTGCGACCCTTTTTTGTACTTTTTTGGATCTTCTCCAAACTTGTAAGTACTGTGCCTTTTATTCTTGGGTTTAATTTTTCGTCTTCTGAAAGCTCGAGGAGGTGGGAGGTAAAGTGTGCCTGAAGTGCCATAAAGGAGTCGTCTAATGACTTTTGGCGTTTAAATAAACTCTCATACAAATATGAAAGCAGTTCATCAGGACTAAGACCCTTTCCAACCAAGACTGTTTGATTGGACAGCATGCGATTGAGTTGTGTACTATTCAATATTCTATTTAGTGCAGCCCGTTGAAGCCCTTGAATAATTTTTAAAGCATTGTGATCCTCAACCTTAGAAAGTAAATCCTTATCAAGGAGCCAGTTTTGGGTAGCCCACAGGTTTTGATCTAAAAATGCCAAAGCCCTGTATTGTGCGTCAGCAGACACATTTTGGTAAGGGATGTTCTCCTGACCCTTGTTCATAAGGGTTTCATTAACACCCCCCACTATTTTGATGACGTGATACACATACCTGCGATACACGCTGATCAGCTCTTTGTAGAGCTCCTGTAAATCTTCATAAGACTGGCCCTCGGCTGTAGTCCATGACTCAAGATTTTGGGTTACGACTTTTAGATTCTTTAAACCGTAGTCGCTCGCTTTGACAGGATCGTCCCCAATATTTTCTGTTTGAGTATTTGGATCGTAACGGTTATAGCCAAACATATAAATGGGATTCATACTTTTATCATCAACCATTCGTTTTAAGGAAACTTTTTCAGTTTCCGAAGTTTCCCCCGGAAAATATCGATACCCCCATTCGATTGCATAATCGTCGTAGGGTCCCAATTGGCGTACAAACCGAATATTTTTATCTCCAGGTTGGGCGATATAATTATAGCGCGCATAATCCATAATGGTGGTAGCTATACCCATTTTTTGAGTAAAAGTTCCTGAGCGAAGTGAATCGACTGGGTAAGCTGAGCTGGCTTTCATATTATGAGGTAAACCCAATGCGTGTCCTATCTCATGTGAAATAACACGCCGCATCATTTCACCTATTTCAGACTCATGTGTATTGAGGGTTCTCGCTTTAGGGTTAGCAGCTCCAGTTTCGAGTAAATATCGGTTTCTATATGATCGTAGGTGGTTGTGGTACCAGATAATATCGCTTTCAATAATCTCACCTGTGCGTGGATCAGAGACACTAGGGCCAGTTGCATTGCGCGTAGTTGAAGCTACATAACGTACAGTAGAGTAGCGGCTGTCCTCTGGGCTAAAGTCTGGATCTTCCTCTTTGGTTGGTGGGTCTTTGGCAATTATTGCATTTTTAAATCCTGCTTTTTCAAATGCAGTATTCCAATCTTCAATACCTTTTTTAAAATAAGGCCTCCACTTTAGCGGTGTAGCTGGGTCAAGGTAGTATACAATTGGTTTTATGGGCTCTACCAACTCCCCATTTTTATAAGCTTTCATATCGGAAGGAACCAAACGCCATCGACGAATTAAATGAACTTCATCGGACTTTAAGGCTTCTGAGCTGTAATTGAACTGTCTTAGGGTAAACCACCCTACACGAGGATCCTCATAGCGAACCTGCATAGGTTCTGAAGGTAATGCAATTATGGAATGATTGATTTGAAAACTAAGTGTGCCTGTACGATTACCTTTAGGCGGACTGGATGCACTGTAGGTCAATGTATGTCTAATTTCAGTATTTTTAGGAAAGCTATTTACAGTATCAATAAAGCTCCGTTTACGGTCAGCACTCCCCAGACCATATTCCTTTTTGAGACTCCTGCGTATAATATTGAATCCTGGACCATCGGAGTTAAAATAGTCACTCACTTGGATGAGGTAACGACCGGGCTCTTCATTTTCAATATCAAAGGCTCCAAGTATGGGAGGGAAGTTATTTTGCTCAACGCTTAAACTGATAGGATCATTAGTTTCAGCTGTATTGACATAGGAATGTTGGGTTAGTAAAATTCTATCTCCTCGCTTAGAAAAGCGAACCATTAACTGACTGGATTTGGATCCTGCATTGGTATAGGCATTAAAATTAGCTGGTAATTGGACATAGCGGGTGACCATAAGCAAATCCTTACCCAATAAGCTGTCCTGGAGCTCCAGGTATAATTTATCACCTTTGAGGTAGGTGGTTAAAAGTCCTTTATCTACATCATACTCGGAAATAATTGAATCCAAGGGTTTTTTGTCTTGACTGAAAAGTGCTGTTGAAAAAACACAAAAGAGACCCAAAAGGCTTAAAGAAACTGATTTTAGCATACCGTTGTTTTTTTTACAATATAGTTCTTTCTAATTAACG
>JAYPMN010000204.1:0-3368 GCA_038129925.1 Flavobacteriaceae bacterium | reverse complement strand
CAGCAGTCTTTGACTTTGCCCATGATAACGGACTTAAAATCTTATCCCTACAACTTAAAAACGAAAGCCTTGAAGCCCTTTTTAACGAACTGACAGCCGATTGATTTATATTTTATAAATTCTTTACACTAACCCATATCTGACCCCATTTCATGTAGTCCATACCGTATAGCCGCGATCTATTTGGATATTTTCCATTAAGATTATAATGTATTTGGAAGACTTGGAACAAATTCAATAATTCAAAGTATGCAGATGGAACAGTTCGCTGAATTTTTAATTCAATATATACACGCACACCTTGGAGGAATTGCGTTGCTTAGTGGGAGTATTTCATTAGTTAGTAAAAGAGGAGCCGTTTGCATAAAAAACCGGGGAAAGTATTTTTATTTACAAGCAAAAGGGAAATCTGGCAACAGATGAATATCATGGAGTAAGTATTGCGTATGGAAAAATTATTGCCTTATTAAACAAGAATAAATTAGATATGTTATACTAATGTATGACAACTGACAACCAGCTAAAGGCGGGTAAAGTCATTGCGGAAATCACACTAAGTGAAAATCAAAAAATCAAGCTAAGGTTTGACTGGAAATGGTTAAACGGCAACAGAACCTCTGGATAGTCTGAATATATAGAACTCTAATTTAGTTTAATTCAGCTCCCTAAAATACCTCCCTTGCAATAGCTTTAATATTGTCTGATTTACTCATGGAATAATAATGTAAAAAAGGCACTTTGGCTTTTTTAAGTTCTTTACTTTGAGTGATACACCACTCAATTCCCACTTGTCTTACCGCTTTATTGTCTTTGCATTTGATAACCTCTTTTACCAAAGCTTCTGGTAAATCAACATGAAAACGGTGGGGGATCATATTGAGCTGTTTTAAAGTAGAAAGCGGTTTTAGCCCCGGAATAATGGGTACGTCAATTCCTTGGGCCCGTATCTGTTCGACAAAGTCAAAGTACTTTTGGTTATCAAAAAACATTTGGGTTACCACATATTCCGCACCAGCATCTACTTTTTTCTTTAAAAAATGAATGTCGCTTTCCACACTTGGGGCTTCCATATGTTTTTCAGGATACCCAGACACCCCAATACAAAAATCTGTAGCATGGGAGTTCAGCAGTTCATCGTCCAAATAAATTCCCTTATTGAGGTTGACTATTTGCCCAACCAACTCATTGGCGTACTGATGTCCATCAGTATTAGGTTTAAAATAAGTTTCTGATTTTAAGGCATCGCCTCGGAGGGCTACTAAATTGTCAATTTCTAAAAAGTCCAAATCGATCAAAAAGTTTTCCGTATCCTCTTTAGAAAAACCACCACAGAGAATATGGGGTATGGCATCCACCTTATATTTCCCTTGAATCGCAGCACAAATCCCGACTGTACCGGGTCGTTTTTTTATCACTTTCATCTCCAACAATCCATTTCCTGCATTCTTGTAAATATGCTCTTCTCTGTGATAGGTCACATCCACAAAAGGAGGGTTGAATTCCATCAATTCATCACACACATCAAAAAGTTGGTTGATACTTTGCCCTTTAAGCGGAGGAAGTATCTCAAAAGTAAATTGAGTCGTTCCAGGAGATTGGGCTATATGTTCTGTTATCTTCATTTATTCTTTGTTCTAAGTTTATTCAGCAAGGTTGGGATTCAACCATTTTCTGGCTTCTTCTAATGCTATACCTCTGCGTTTACTGTAATCGACTAATTGGTCTTCTTTGATTTTACCTAGACCAAAATAGCGCGATTGTGGATGGGCAAAATAATAGCCTGAAACTGAGGATGCTGGCCACATCGCCAGGCTTTCTGTCAGGCTTACCCCTATGGTTTCTTCTACCTCTAGCAGTTTCCACAACGTCTTTTTTTCCATGTGGTCTGGACAGGCGGGATAACCCGGCGCAGGTCGTATCCCTTGGTATTTTTCTTGTATCAATTCTTCATTGGACAAGCCTTCCTCGCTCACATAAGCCCAATATTCAGTTCGGATTTGGTGATGTAAATATTCCGCGAAAGCTTCAGCAAAACGATCCGATAGGGCCTTGACCATGATGGAGCTATAATCGTCGTTAGCGTCTTCAAATGCCCTGGCTTTTTCCTCTGTACCAAAACCGGTGGTCACGCAAAAAGCTCCCATATAGTCAATTTTCCCTGTAACCTTAGGTGCGATAAAATCGGCTAAAGCAATATTGGGTTGGGCTTTGGATTTTTTTAACTGCTGTCTGAGGGTGATCCACTTCCCAAGGGTTTCAGATCGATTTTCATCTGAATAGATCTCAATATCGTCTCCCACAGCATTTACAGGAAATAAGCCAAAACGCCCCTTGGCAGTCACCCATTGTTCTTCAATCATCTGGTGCAACATAGTCTGAGCATCTTTATACAAAACCTGTGCCTGTTCACCCACTATCTCATCTTCCAACAGATCGGGGTACTTTCCGTGCAGGTCCCATGACCTAAAAAAGGGTGTCCAATCAAAAAAGGGCAACAACAGCTCTAAATTCAAAGATTTGATAGTTTGCATTCCTAAGGTCTTAGGTCGCTGTGGGTTGAATTCATCCCAATCGATTTGAAAAGGGTTTTGCTGGGCTTGGCTGTGACTTAAATATTCTTTTTCTAAGCCTCTAGACATAAATTTAGCCTTAAAGGCTTCGTAATCTTCTCTTATTTTAAGGGTATAAGCTTCCTTCTTATCTTTTTGTAAAAGATTGCTTACCACTCCTACAGCTCGAGAGGCATCGTTGACATGGATCACTGCCGACTTGGATACGGGTGCAATTTTTACCGCCGTATGCGCTTTAGATGTGGTTGCACCCCCAATAAGAATGGGGATGTCAATGTTTAATCGATTGAGCTCTTTGGTCACATACACCATTTCGTCCAAAGAAGGAGTAATGAGTCCAGACAGTCCGATTACATCTACTTGCTCCTCTACCGCACGCTGGATGATTACTTCAGGAGGCACCATTACCCCCAGATCGATGATCTCGTAGTTATTACACGCCAAAACCACACTTACAATATTCTTTCCTATATCGTGGACATCTCCTTTTACAGTAGCCATCAATACTTTACCTGCATGCTGCTTGTCTTCGCTTTTTCTAGCTTCGATAAAGGGCTGTAAATAAGCCACTGCCTTTTTCATAACTCGTGCAGATTTAACAACCTGAGGCAAAAACATTTTTCCTTCTCCAAAGAGATCTCCTACGATATTCATCCCGTCCATCAAAGGTCCTTCGATAACTTCAATTGGCTCATTAGCTTTCAATCGTGCTTCTTCAACATCGGTTTCTATATAGCTGTCAATTCCTTTGATAAGTGCATGACTAATTCTGCTTTCCAAGCTTTCTTTTCTCCAGCT
>JAYPMN010000203.1:1831-3403 GCA_038129925.1 Flavobacteriaceae bacterium | reverse complement strand
ATGGAAAATATCAGAACAGTAGCTTCCATCGCAAAAGCCCATAATATTCCACTGATGATTGATGCTGCGCGCTTTGCTGAAAATTGTTATTTCATCAAGCAGCGTGAGGCTGGTTATGCAGATAAATCGATCAAAGATATTGTTTTGGAAATGTTTTCCTATGCTGAGGGCTGTGTAATGAGTTCTAAAAAAGACGGTTTGGTTAATATAGGTGGCTTCATTTGTACACGTAATGAATCATTATTTGCTCAAATTAACCAATTGGCAATTATTAATGAGGGCTTTGTTACCTATGGAGGAATGAGTGGGCGTGATTTAGAAGCCCTCGCAATAGGTCTTGAAGAGGGTGTAAATGAGGAGTATTTGGCCTACCGAATTGCACAAGTTGACTATCTTGGAAATGAATTATCAAAAAGAGGAATTCCGATTATACAACCTGTAGGAGGGCATGGAGTTTATGTAGATGCTCAAAAATTTTATCCTCATATTCCTCAGTCTGAATTTCCAGGGCAAGCTTTAGTTGTAGAGCTTTTTAAGACAGGAGGTGTGCGTGGGGTAGAGCTGGGCTCTTGTGCTTTCTCTAAAAAAGACTCCAAGACAGGTGAAATAATTTTTCCAGAACTAGAATTGGTTCGCCTCACCGTTTCAAGAAGGGTTTATACCAACCGCCATATGGATGTAGTTGTCAACTCGCTGACAGATGTGTATCAGCGACGTAATGAAATGAAAGGACTGCGAATAATATATCAGGGACCTATTATCAGTTTACGTCATTTTACTGCAAAATTTGAATCCATAATCGATTAATTTTCAGAGCTATGAACAGCAGTTTGTTAAATAATCCTTTTACTTTTTTTGTTCCTACCCAAATTCGCTTTGGTACAGGTAAATTAAATGATTTGAAAACAATTGCTCCCACTCGTGGAAAGAGCGTACTCTTAGTAACAAGACCCCATAAAGGATCACTAAAATCCATCTATGAGGTAGTAGAGAAACTGCTAGAGGAAGTCGGAATAAGCTATACTTATTTTGATGAAGTGATTCCAAATCCTACCCAAGAAGGTGTAGAAAAAGGAATCGCAAAAGCAGTTGAAAATCAAGTAGATTTTGTGATAGGAATTGGAGGCGGATCTGTATTGGATACTGCAAAGCTTATTGCTTTTTTAACTACTTCCTCTGGTGCTGTTGATTGGGAAGCGGCCATTTCAAAATATTCCAATCCCTTTGCTGTAGGTCCTTCACCTGATTCGGCCCTCCCTTTTATTGCGGTCTCGACTACTTCAGGAACCGGATCTCACTGTACGCAAGCTGCTGTCGTGAGTGATACGGTAAAGCAAGAGAAAACGACTTTATTCCACTCGGGTCTTTTTCCATCTATTGCAATTGTAGATCCTGAGCTGATGTGTTCTGTACCACCAACAGTAACTGCCGCCACTGGCTTCGATGCCTTTACACATGCTTTTGAAAGTTTTTTAGGAGGACGAACGTCCCCACTCACAGAGGCGATGTCTTTAGAAGCAATTCGATTAATTTTTGAAAATTTACCTGCTGTACTGAAAGATCCTCACAATA
>JAYPMN010000203.1:0-1731 GCA_038129925.1 Flavobacteriaceae bacterium | reverse complement strand
GCAGATTATATACATTCAGATGCTGCAGATATGCACGACCTTAAAAATATGCAATTAATGGGAGGACATCAGATTATAGAGGGAATTAGACCCCATACTGACAAACCGATAGAATGTCATATCTATACTGAAACTTGTGATTTGTTATTTATTGACAAACTAGCTGCTGTGGGGACCAATATGCTCATACTCCCTGCTGAACATTTTATAGGGGCTCCTTTAGCTTATATTATTAATTGGTGTCGTGAACGCCAACTCAAAGTGGGCTTAACAATAGGCTTATATACGCCCTTGTCATTTGTAGAGGAATCTATTTATGATATTGACCGCTTGCATATCGTAGTTCATGGAGTCGATGAAACAGATGGAAAAGACAATTGGGGATGGAGGCGTTCATGTCTTGATCTGCTTAAGCGGGCACGTAAATTAGTAGACGAAAAAAATCCAAACTGTGAAATCGCAATTGACGGAGGGATTCGTGCAGATAATTTAGAGCCGCTTATCGCTTGTGATCCAGATGTTGTTGTATTGTCATCGGCTATTTTTAAAGACCCAGAGGGGATCACTGCTGGGGTGCAACGTTGTAAAAAGGCAATAGCAGCAGCTCAAATGAAATAATTCCTATCATGTCTGTAAAACAGCCTGTTTCTATTCAGCTCAATCTTAAAAGCGATTCTAAATTAACCCTTTTAGAGACGCTTTGCCAATCGTTTTGGGAAGCAGGAAAACTGTACAATAGAGGCCAATTTTTAGAAGAGGTTTTAAAACGGGAAGCTTTACTTTCTACATACTGTGGTGAAGGAGTTGCAATTCCACATGCAGCTTCAACAGCAGTAAAAGAGCCCGCTTTTATTTTTGCTCGTTGTACAGAGATAAATTGGGACGAGGAGGAGTCGCCAGTGCAATTTATTATTCTATTAGCTATTCCTGAAGTTGCAGAGGGGGAGGAAAGCCCTCATATTGAGATGATGTCAGAGGTCGCTGCATTGGCATTAGATGAGGAAATCAGAGCTGTTTGGGCTTCAGCCAGAGATAAGGAAACAATTTTAAAGACCTTTAATTAATTCTTAGTGTTATGAATTTTTGGAAAGAAACAACATCAATTTTTAGAGAAACGGGGGTTCACTTTAGAACAGGTGTTTCTTATATGCTTCCCGTTTTATTAATAGGAGGAATGTTAGGTAGCCTAGCTGTCCTTGGAGGTACAAACCTGGCTGAAGATTCAATATGGGGTGTATTTAAATCTGTAGGAACGATAGGGATGACATACTTTGTCCCCATTATGGCAGCTTATACCGCCTACAGTATTTGTGATACTCCAGGTATTGCGCCTGGCTTTATTGTAGGCATATTGGCTCAACAGATAGATACAGGCTATTTAGGAGCCTTATTGGCAGGAATATTAGTCGGTTATGTAACCTATATGTTATTAAAAATAGAGCTACCCGAAATGCTACAAAGTACTTGGGGCTTTTTAGCCCCTGTCCTTGGGACGCTTATTATTGTGGTTTTTATGGTCTATGTTTTAGGGCCACCTATCGCCTGGTTAATGGGTATACTTTCTGATTTCCTTTCTAATTTAGGAGAACAAGGTTCAGCACTTATGGGGGCTGTAATGGGTTTTTTAGGGGGAATTGATTATGGAGGTCCTTTTAGTAAAACACAAAGTACTTTTGCCACTGCAGTAATGGACTTAAATCTTTATGTTCCCCTAGGCATTTGTGGGTCAAT
>JAYPMN010000202.1:0-3427 GCA_038129925.1 Flavobacteriaceae bacterium | reverse complement strand
GCATTAATTCAGCTTTTGTTCGATCTCTGTCTTTTCTAAAGTAATAAAAATCTGACGATTAAATGGGGATACAGCTGTTTCCTTACAACCAAAAAAATCGTCAAGTAAGGCTTGCTGCTCTTTGGAGTCTAATAGCTCCCCAGACTTTATCGCTAGGCTCCTTGCCATAGTTTTCGCAACCTGGTCAGCATGGCTAAAATGTTCCAAACTTGATTCAACCTGTTGCTCGCTTAGAAGAGTTTCGATAACTTCTTCAATTTTAGGTGCAGGAAAATGGTCTGGTGCTCCTTTGACGTGTAACTTATTTTCTTTTAGCACCAATTGAAAACCCAACATTTCCAGTGCTCCCTCAATATGAGAAAACTGTTCAAGTTGCTGAGGATTCAACTCTACCTCCATAGGAAAAAGCAACTGCTGACTTGATCCTTTTTTATTTGTTATCGCATTTAAAAACCGCTCGTATAAAACACGCTGATGTGCCCTCACTTGGTCAACAACTAACATATGTGTTTTTAACGGACAAACAATATACTTTGAAAACAATTGAAAAACTCTGGGGGCATCTGAAACCTCCATCAAAGACTCTTGAGTGGGGGTTATAGAATTAATTTCTTCAGCTTGTAAACCAGAATAGAACCCTTCCCACTGAGGGTCATTTTTCGATGAAGTCAATCCAGAATTACCCTCACTTTTAAAAGGATTAAAGTTAGAATCAACTTCGATAGGTGGTGGCAGTGCGGTCTTATCCTTGAAAGAATAGGGAACTTCCATAGAAGCGTTTTGCTCAAAATCAAGGGTAGGCATTACCTGAAAAATTCCAAGACTGTGTTTTATAGTTGCCCTTAATATGGCGTACAAACTTTGCTCTTCTTCAAATTTAACCTCAGTCTTGGTAGGGTGAATATTAATATCAATAGTTTTAGGGTCTACAGTCAAATACAAAAAATAACCTGACTGATACCCGGGCCTTAAAAGACCATCGAATGCAGCACTAACTGCATGGTGTAGAAATGGACTTTTAATAAATCGATTGTTGACGAAAAAAAATTGCTGCCCCCTTGTCTTTTTTGCAAATTCAGGTTTAACAGCAAATCCTTTGATTTCAGCTAGTGAAGTTTTTTCCTCTACAGGAACCAAGTGGGACTCCCATTTCGAGCCGAATACAGTAACGATACGCTTTTTTACTCCCGAAACAGGCAGATCAAACAATTCGCTCCCATTATTATAAAACTGAAATTTGATTTCTGGGTGAGCAAGTGCTACTCGATGAAATTCGTCGATTACATGGCGCAGTTCTACCTGATCAGATTTTAGAAAATTTCTTCTTGCTGGAATATTGTAAAAAAGGCTTTTTACAGCTATTGATGTGCCTTTGGGTTGGGTGGATAAGGATTGATCGACTACCTTACTTCCCTCAATTTTTAAATAATGGGAAACCTCATCATCTTCAGTCCGAGTATGAGTTTCAACATGTGCAATAGCTGCAATGGATGCCAATGCTTCGCCTCGAAATCCTTTGGTGGTTAGTGTAAATAAGTCCTCAGCTATATTAATTTTAGAGGTAGCGTGTCGTTCAAAGGCCAAACGAAAGTCTTTATTGCTCATCCCTTGTCCATCATCGATTACCTTAACCAAGGTTTTCCCCGCATTCTTTATGACCAACTGAATATTTGAAGATTGGGCATCAACAGCATTTTCAAGTAACTCTTTAACCACAGAAGCAGGTCTTTGAATAACTTCACCTGCTGCAATTTGGTTAGCAACATGGTCCGGTAAGAGAGAGATTTTAGCAGACATTAATTTTGCAACATAAAAAGGGTAAGGTCAAAATCCAAAATATAGAGTGCTAAAAAAACTAGAACTAAAATTATAATGAGTAAACGCAAGGATAGGGACCTGTTCTTTCGAGTACGCATTTGCATACGCGCCTCTTTCCACTGCTGACCGAAGTCATTACTGTTGTATGTGTCTCGATATTTTGAAAACTTGGAATCAAAATCGTAGAGATTGCCCTCCTCCTTCCCTTTGTAATATCGAGGGGTATAATTATACCTACGGTTTTTTCTTAGCTTAAATAAACTGGACTTGAACATAACTCAAAAATACAAGAAAGGGATGAAAATGTAGTCATCCAGAACCGATAAAGTTCTTTTATTTAGCAGCTCGAAGTTGACTCATCTGTAAAGCAGCAACTGCTGCTTCCGTTCCTTTGTTTCCATGCTTTCCACCGCTTCGGTCTTTTGCTTGTTGAAAAGTATCGTCTGTCAACACACAAAAAACTACGGGTACGTCAAAAAGTAAATTCAAGTCTTTAATTCCTTGTGAAACTGCTTGGCATACAAAATCAAAGTGCATGGTCTCCCCTTTGATCACACTTCCTATGGCGATTATGGCATCGGGTTTTGAAGCTTGTGCTTTTTTGGAACCGTATATCAATTCAAAACTTCCTGGGACCTCGCAAATTGTAATATTTGAACTTTTTACTCCGTGCTGCTCTAAAGTTGCTACAGCTCCGTCACATAGGGCTTTTGTAATTTCATCATTCCACTGAGAAACTACAATATGTATCGTAAAGGGGCTTCCATCAGGAACAGCATTGAAATCGTAAGCAGAAAGATTGGCAGTCGCCATGTCTTTAGGGATTCATGTGTTCAAGTTTACCCTTTTGGACAGCAACCCATTTAGCCTCTTCAGCTTTAGGAAATTCTTTTTCAATTCGCTCTAAAAAGGAAATCGCTTGTTTGATTTTACCATTTTCAGCTCCCAACATGGCTGCTTTGTATAGGTATTTAGGAGTAGAATACATATTTTCACTAACCTTTGAGGCTTGGATGTAGTAATCATATGCATCATCTATCTGGCCTAGTTGTGCAAAAGCATCTCCAATGGCGCCTTTTGCTAATGCGCTTAATAAAATATCATCAGCCTTAAATTGATCTAGATAAGTTATTGCATTTTCGTATTCTTTTAAATTGAGATAAGCCATCCCTGCGCTATATGAAGCCAGTTTTGCAGCGGGTGTTCCTTTGTAGTTTTCAATGATATCTAAAAAACCATACTTCCCTTCTCCCCCATTTAAGGCTCTTCTATAGAGTGAATCAGCCTCGATACTGTTAACAGCCAATTCGAAATAATATTGCGCTTGATTTAATTCACTTACGGCCTCTTGAGCTTTAGGCTCTATTACAAAATTCTTGTACCCAAGATAACCCAATACACCTATAGCTACAACTCCAATGGTACCTAAAATAAAGTTTTGGTATTTGACAACCCACTCTTCTGTTTTGTTGGCCGTAGTATCAAGTGTTTCAAATACCTCTGCGGTTGTACTTTCCTGGAAAGCTTCATTCTCCTTGCTTGGTGAGATAGATTTTTTTGCCCCTCGATTTTTGTATGTTGACATGGTAACTTATTTTTAGCGCGTAAA
>JAYPMN010000201.1:0-3477 GCA_038129925.1 Flavobacteriaceae bacterium | reverse complement strand
AAGAAAAAACCTTAACTCCTTTTTGCTTAAAAAAAGAGCGGTATTGAAATGCGGGAGCTCCCATGGGGATGCCCAAGGCCTTGGCTTCATTGCTTCGCGCAATGACACAACCGTCGTTATTTGAAAGAATAACCACAGCTTTACCTTCCCATTGGGGTTGAAAAACGCGCTCACAAGAAGCGTAAAAATTGTTACAATCGACCAGTGCAAACATGGGTAAAAAGGTATTAAAATGTTCCCTAAGTTCGAACAAGAGTTTGGCTTATTTTTCTCTGATTTATATCTGAGGGAGTTCGTCAAATCACGCCCTGAGTTTTAATGCAGTAAAAAGAGTGAGTCCGCCTTTGAAAGATTGGATTTAGGACTGTATTTAATTATTAAAAATGTAGTTTTATAGTATTCGTTGTATTTTTAAAGAAATAGAGAAACACTTCAATCAAAAGTTGTAATTTTGTTATTGGATTTTAGTAGCGCTTTTTTGCATGGATAATTATTCGTTTTTAAATGCTGCTCATACGGCTCATTTTGCAGCACTTTATGATCAGTATTTACAACAACCTGACAGTGTAGAGCCCAGTTGGAGGGCTTTTTTTCAAGGCTTTGATTTTGGTTTAGAAAGCAATGGTTTAACAACAACTGAAACCGCTGAGGTACCCGAGCATTTACAAAAAGAGTTTAGAGTGGTAAAACTGATTGATGGCTATCGCAGCCGTGGACATTTATTTACCAAAACAAATCCTGTTAGAGAGCGAAGAAAGTACAGCCCAACGCTTGATATTGAAAACTTTGGACTTTCGGAGTCTGATTTGTCAACTGTTTTTAACGCAGGAGAGATTATGGCTATAGGGCCTAGTAGCTTGCAGACCATCATCTACCATTTACAGCGCATCTATTGTGACTCTATTGGAATAGAATATATGTACATCCGAAACCCGGAAAAGGTCAATTGGATTCAACAACGGTTGAACGTGAATGACAACCACCCTCAGTTTTCGGAGGAGCAGAAAAAACACATTCTAAAAAAATTAAATGAAGCGGTAAGTTTCGAAAACTTTTTACATACCAAATACGTTGGCCAAAAGCGCTTTTCTTTGGAAGGAGGAGAATCTTTAATACCCGCTTTAGATGCAGTAGTGGAAGCCGCAGCAAACCAAGGCGTAGAAGAGTTTGTGATGGGAATGGCACACCGGGGTCGACTAAATGCCTTAACCAATATTTTTGGAAAATCGACAAAAGATATATTCAGTGAATTTGACGGTAAGGATTACGAAGAAGTCATTTTTGACGGAGATGTTAAATACCATTTAGGCTGGACTTCTCAACGAATTACGGATAGTGGTAAAAAAATAAATATGAATATAGCTCCTAACCCTTCGCATTTGGAGACAGTCGGAGCGGTTGTGGAAGGAATTACCCGAGCAAAGCTGGAAAATAAATTTGAAGGAAATACTAATAAGGTTTTACCGATAATTGTGCATGGCGATGCCGCCATTGCAGGTCAAGGATTGCCCTATGAGGTAGTACAGATGGCTAAACTCAAAGGCTATGGAACAGGAGGAACCGTCCATATTGTTGTTAATAATCAAATCGGATTTACAACTAACTACTTAGATGCGCGCTCAAGTACCTATTGTACGGATGTGGCCAAAGTAACCCTTTCACCTGTATTGCACGTCAATGCAGATGATGTGGAAGCTGTTGTACACGCCACACTTTTTGCCTTAGATTTTCGCATGCGTTTTGGTCAAGATGTCTTCATCGATTTGTTAGGATATAGAAAGTACGGTCATAACGAGGGAGACGAACCGAGATTTACTCAACCAGAGCTTTACAAGGCAATTTCTAGACACCTTAATCCAAGAGACATATACGCTTCGACTTTATTGGAAGGCGGGCACATACAAGATGGGTATGTCAAGGAACTGGAAAAACAATATAAAAGTATACTAGAAGACGATCTACAAGATTCAAGAAAAATAGAAACTACAGTCATTACCCCTTTTATGGAAGACGAATGGAAAACATTCAAAAGGGTGGAAGAGACTGAAATGATGAAACCAGTTTCAACAGCCGTAGCTAAAAAAAATCTTGATCAGGTTGCAGAAGCGATAAGCAAACTGCCTGGAAATCATAAGTTTCTTCGAAAAATTGAGCGCCTAGTTGCTGATCGCAAAGCCATGTATTTCGAAAAGGACAGCCTCGATTGGGCAATGGGTGAGCTGCTAGCTTATGGGACTTTACTCCAAGAGGGCTTCAATGTGCGTATGTCTGGGCAAGACGTTGAACGGGGAACTTTTTCCCACCGTCATGCGGTGATCAAAACAGAGAGTGCAGAGGAAGAAGTGATCTTACTCAATCAGATTGATCCAAACAATCAGGGTCGTTTTCGTATTTACAATTCCCTACTTTCCGAATATGGAGTTTTAGGCTTTGATTACGGCTACGCTATGGCGAGTCCAAATACACTTACACTATGGGAAGCACAGTTTGGAGATTTTTCTAACGGAGCACAAATCATGTTGGATCAGTATATTTCTTCAGCTGAAGACAAATGGAAATTGCAAAATGGAATTGTTTTGTTGCTCCCCCATGGTTATGAAGGCCAGGGAGCTGAGCATTCTTCAGCTCGAATTGAGCGCTATCTACAATTGTGTGCAAAAGACAATATGTTTGTTGCCAATTGTACGACACCAGCCAATATGTTTCATTTGCTTAGACGTCAAATGAAAACAAAATTTAGAAAACCGTTAGTGGTCTTTACTCCAAAAAGTTTGTTGCGCCATCCTAAAGCGGTTTCTGCTAAAAGAGATTTGACACACGGAAGTTTTCAAGCAGTAATAGGTGATCCTGATGTCAGCCCTAAGGAAGTAAATACGGTAGTATTTTGCTCAGGTAAATTTTATTACGATTTGGAGCAGGAACGAGAAAAAAGGAGACGTATGGATGTTGCCCTCATTCGTATCGAACAATTATTCCCTTTACCAGTTAAAGAAATAAAACAAAATATGGCTCAGTTTCCCAACACAACAGATTGGGTTTGGGCGCAAGAGGAACCTCGCAATATGGGAGCTTGGAGTTATCTGTTATTGCAATGGGAGGCAGCAACTAAATTTAGACCTGCAAGTAGAAGGTATTACGGTGCTCCAGCAGCAGGTAGTGCGATGCGTTTTCAAAGAAGACATCAACAGGTGATTGATTATGTTTTTGATCCCTCACAAGACAATTTTATTAGAAAAGTAAAAAAGTAAATCATGATTTTAGAAATGAAAGTTCCCTCTCCAGGCGAATCGATTACAGAAGTTGAAATTGCCCAATGGTTAGTAACGGACGGAGATTATGTAGAAAAAGATCAAGCGATAGCAGAAGTGGATTCTGACAAAGCTACTTTAGAGCTTCCAGCAGAGGTCAGTGGAACGATAACGCTTAAAGCAGAGGAAGGTGATGCAGTTGAAGTAGGTGCTGTAGTATGTTTAATTG
>JAYPMN010000200.1:0-3487 GCA_038129925.1 Flavobacteriaceae bacterium | reverse complement strand
TTGGGTTTTGTAATCGGTTTGCTGTTGGTTTTTAGAACCAACACGGCCTATGACAGGTGGTGGGAAGGCAGAAAGGTGTTAGGTGCCTTGGTCAATACATCTCGAAATTTAGCGTTGAAATACAACACTTTTTCAAAACCATTAAAAACAACTGAAAAAAGAGCATTTGCAGAACTCATCTCAAACTATGTTTTCTCTATGAAAAACCATTTAAGAGACAAGGTCATAGTAGAAGAAATGTCATTCAATGAAAAATTGAATGAGAATGAATACATCCAAACTAACCACAAACCTAACTTAGTGGCTGGAAAACTGTATGAATGTGTCAAATATCTTTATGATGAAAAGCAGATTTCTGGGGAAGTGTACATTACCATTGACCAACAATTAAAAGAGTTTACCGATATAGTTGGAAAGTGTGAACGAATTAAAAAGACTCCTATCCCAAAATCATACAATATCTTTCTTAAAAAATTTATTTTCATTTACACCTTTACGCTTCCCTTAGGGTTAGCTACTACCTTTTTTTACTGGGCTATTCCCATAAGCATGTTTGTGCTCTACATTTTGGCCAGTTTAGAACTTCTAGCTGAAGAAATTGAAAATCCCTTTGGCGAAGACTCTAATGATTTACCAGTTGATGATATCTGTAATACTATAAAGGCGAATGTGGAAGAAATTTTAATTGAGAGTAGATAAGTACATATGGGCAGTAAGACTATTTAAAACAAGATCACAAGCTTCTAAAGCTTGTAATGCTGAAAAAGTACTCATTAACGGAGAAATTGCAAAAGCAAGTAAGTTGTTAAAAGACAACGATGTTGTATCTATTAAATCAACTCCAATATGGCGTACTTATACCGTAATTAATTACCCAAAATCAAGAGTAGGTCCAAAGTTAGTGAGCGAGTTCGTTAAAGAAACTACTTCCATATCAGAATTGGAAAAGTTAAAACAATATGAGTTAGTTAATCGACAAAATAAAAGTTTAGGTATAAAAGGTAGACCTACTAAAAAAGACAGGAGAAATTTGGGGAAGTGGTTTGATTAAGAATTTTATCTAACAAGTATTTTTCTTTTTTAAATCTGAATTTATCATACAATTCTTTCAACAAGACACTTAAAAAACCTTAAAAAAGGTAATTCAAACCAATTTTACAATAGATTTACTATTGTGAGTTCTCGATCAAATACGTATTCAGGTTTCGTTTTCGAACCCTATAAAGCCGAAGATCAATCCCCATTTGATAAACTATTTGAAATTTTCAAAGAGCTTATCACATTCACTTCAGGAGATTTTGATGAAACCATCAATTGGATGAGAGAACTAGATAAAGAATATAACCTAACCAATGAGGATTATACTATTGATGATTTCGTGGAGGATTTAAAGAAAAAAGGATATATCAAACAAAAAATTGATCCTACAGGAACAACTGAAACTACACTTTCCGCCAAAACAGAACAGGCACTTAGAAAAAAGGCACTGAACCAAATATTTGGTAAAATAAAAAAAACGGGTAAGGGAAATCACAAAACTAAAAAACAGGGACTTGGGGATGAACCATCAGGAGAACTAAGAAACTATACTTTTGGAGACGCTATTGACAAAATCTCTATCACGGAATCCATTAAGAATGCTCAACTCAATAATGGAATTGACCATTTTCAGCTTTTCGAAAAAGATTTAGTTGTAGAAGAATCATTCCACAAAAGCCAAATGAGTACGGTTCTAATGGTAGACATTAGCCATAGTATGATTTTATATGGTGAGGACCGGATAACTCCTGCCAAAAAAGTGGCGATGGCGCTTACAGAATTCATCAAAACAAGATATCCAAAAGATAGTATTGAAGTTATTGTTTTTGGAAATGATGCGTGGCCTATAAAAATAAAAGATCTCCCCTACCTTAGAGTAGGACCTTATCACACCAATACGGTAGCTGGATTGGGCTTAGCCATGGATTTGCTTCGAAGAAAAAGAAACTCCAACAAACAAATCTTTATGATCACGGACGGAAAACCAAGTTGTGTAAACATGAAGGACGGTACCTATTACAAAAATAGCAATGGGCTAGATCCGTTCATTACCAACCAATGCTATGCGATGGCACAACAGGCAAGAAGATTACACATTCCCATCACCACCTTTATGATTGCGAAAGACCCCTTTTTGATGGAATTTATTCAAAAATTTACCGAAGCGAATAAAGGAAAAGCGTTCTATACCGGCTTGCAAAATCTTGGAGAAATGATTTTTGAAGATTACGAGTCAAACCGAAAAAAAAGAATAAACTAACATGAATATCCAATCTATTACCACACTTAAGGAATTAAAATCAAGTGGATACACCAGTAAATCCATAAAAGATGAACTGAGAGACAACTTGATTCAAAATTTAAAAAATAATGTTAATGTATTTGATGGTATTCACGGATATGAAAACTCAGTGATTCCTGAAATTGAACGTGCTATTCTCTCGAGACATAATATCAATTTATTGGGGCTAAGGGGCCAAGCCAAAACAAGAATTGCTCGCCAAATGACTTTATTGCTAGATGAATACATCCCTTATGTGAGTGGATCTGATGTTTTTGACGATCCTTTTAATCCTATTTCAGATTATGCCCAGAAAACGTTAGCTGAAAAAGGAGATTCTACACCGATATCATGGCTGAATAGATCAGACCGATTTGCTGAAAAGTTAGCCACACCTGATGTGACAGTTGCAGATTTAATAGGAGACGTAGATCCGATAAAAGCGGCTAATTTGAAGCTGAGTTACTCCGATCAAGAAGTTATTCATTATGGAATGATACCAAGAGCAAATCGATGCATATTTGTTATTAATGAATTACCCGACTTGCAAGCAAGAATTCAGGTTACCCTTTTTAACATTTTACAAGAGGGAGATATTCAAATCAGAGGGTTCAACGTACGATTTGAGCTAGACATGTTGTTCATCTTCACGGCTAACCCGGAGGATTATACCAATAGAGGATCTATTGTGACTCCGTTAAAAGATCGAATAGGATCTCAAATTTTAACGCATTACCCCAAAGACATTGAAACCGCTAAAAAAATTACACTTCAAGAGGTGAAATCCACTGCTCAACAAAAGCAACATATTCACGTTTCAAATTTAGCACTCGAAGTCTTGGAACAAATCAGTTTTGAAGCCAGAAAAAGTGAGTTCGTAGACGAAAAAAGTGGGGTCAGTGCAAGACTTAGCATTACTGCACTTGAAAATCTGTACAGTACAGCTGAACTGCGTTTAATTAAAAATGAGGACGCTCAGACTAGCATACGAGTTTCAGATTTTATGGGAATAATTCCCTCCATTACAGGAAAGGTTGAATTGTTATATGAAGGTGAACAAGAAGGTGCTTATGCTGTTGCAGAATGGCTAATAGGAGACTCCATTAAATCCATTTTCGAAAACTATTTTCCAAAAATTAAAAAGTTGGAAAAAGAAGATGAAACAAC
>JAYPMN010000199.1:0-3514 GCA_038129925.1 Flavobacteriaceae bacterium | reverse complement strand
TAAGTACTCGATGGATTTCATCTTCAGATGCTCTTGCGGACTAATTGCTAAAATTAAAAGTTTTCTTCGTTAATGCGTTTTACCATAATGGGAGATTTGTGCCTTATTTGAAACTGTTGCTGAATAAGCTACCATCAATTATGTCTTACATGTTGAGATCCAATTTCATAGCATAAGAAGGTTTCAGGCGGATACATGGCGTCGATAAAGGTTTTTTATTACTCAGTTAATATGATTGCCGGTGTAGTTAAGCACAGACTAAAAAAGGCAGACTAATGTTCTCATATATATTACTTGAAGTCAGAGCTAAGAAATTTAATTTTTCTTCAATTCTTTACCGTCAAAGCTATAACTCTCCTCTTTCCCCTTTTCAAATACCCTTTCGATTCTCAATCCTCCTGTTTCATCATAATACAAAAACTTTCCTTGGGGAATTCCTTTGGTGTAATTTTCTTCCCAACCAATATTCCCATTGGGATGAAACCAATAGGACTTCCCGTCCAACACTCCATGGTCATAACTGCTTACAATACGAATGGTTCCTGACTCAAAATAATGCTTCCATTCACCATGCTTTTTACCCGAAACAAGCATGCCTTCCATCTGAAGTTGACCGTTGTCGAAATAAGTTTTTTGCATTGAATGTTGGCCTTGGCTCATAAGCAGCAGTGGCATTAAAAAGAAAAAAATTACACATTGAATGTGGTGTCCTAACACTTTAAATCAATTTACAATAAAAATTTTTCTTTCAATAATAATTGGCTTTTCAAGACGAAACGTTCAAAAAAATCTACTTTTTTTCAAACGCTAGAAGCTTTCCTGCATTCTGTGAAACCAAGATCAGATTTTTGTCTTTTAAATGGACTAGTTCCAAATCCCGTGCGTCACCAAAGGCAAAAAAACCAGATTCTTGAGGAGAATAGACTTTGATTTCTTCCCCAAAAGTCATAATACCTCCCTGAAAAGCGTCAAAGTTACCCTCAAATGGTGGTCCTCCAAAATCATTCCCTACTGCATAGATTGCTAATTTACGATCAAATTCAGCAACTAGAAAATCGTTGATGGGCCCCAGTTGTAATAATTCAGGTAGTTCATTAAGTTTAAAATTACCATCTCCAAGATTTTCGGCCCAAATAGATGCATCGTATTTAGCATCTAGTAAACTTTCCTCACTGACAATTTTATTATCCTTATAGTAGGCCAAATTCGCTTTAGAGAAAGAAGCATACGAATTAAACTCTTTACGATAAATTGGACTCTGTTGGCCAAGGTTGTCCCAAAATTGTGTTGGATACATATCTAATTCACCATTTGAATTCCGTTGACTACAAAACATAAGTGGATCTACGCTGCCATTGCCATCAATATCTGTGGTTGAAATTAGCAAAGGTGTTGAAGGTGTCATGTTGAACATGTTGTTTTTACCAAGATTACCCAAAAGGATATCCATATCTCCATCTTCGTCAAAATCAACTAATAGTGTTGATCTCCAAAGTCCGGTAGCATCACTTAAAATCTCATTTTCAAGTGTTCTTAACACTCCTTTTTGATTTAAAAAAACCTGTACTCCTGTATAATCTCCCACAATAACAAGGTCATCTTTGCCGTCTTGATTTAAATCTCCCCAGCGTGCATCTCTGACCATTCCAACATCATCTAGAGCAGGAAAGACTGACTTTTCCGCAACTTCAAAAATACCATTGTTGTTAACTAACAAAAAACTAGGGGCTGCAAGAGGATAAGCTTTTGGGGTATTTCTTCCCCCCACAAAAAGATCAATATCACCGTCTTGATCAAAATCATTTGGCCTTACAATTGAACCATTTGACATTATAGGAGGCAGCACTTCTTCTTTGACTTTAAAGTTGCCTTTTCCGTCATTCATTAAAATTCGATCCTTGTATAAACTTGAATTTTCTTCAAATTGATTGCCCCCGGACACCATATACAAATCTTGATCTCCATCGAGATCAAAATCAAAAAGTGTTAGACTTTCTACTTCAAATGCCATGTCCTCCTTATGGTTAAATAAAGGTTTGTCAATAAATGAATTTTTAGTTGTTTGAATAAATAATATAGGGGAATAACCTGCTGCACTGCCTACAATAAAGTCCTCTCTATCATCTCCATTGAGATCTCCTACAGCAATAGGAGGGCCATTTTGAGATACTTTGTTTTGTAATAATCTTTGATTAAAAAAATCTTGGACATTCTTTTCCTCATGATAGTATTCTATTCCATATACTGAGGAAACTTCTTGGTGTGGTAACTTTAATTTGGTTTCTATAAAAGGAAAATCTAATGTTTCAGCTTTCAAGGCATCGCTTTGACTTAAGGTGTGCCTTTTGTTAACTTCAGGGTTATTAATTACAGACATCTCTCCATTAGGCCACAATACTTCAATTGAAATAACCTCGTTTTTAGTTCCTAAGCCAAAATACATTATAGGGTCTACAGAGGACATATACCCTCGTGAAATTTGTTGCTCTTGGTATTGAAAAGAATCTTCAGAAATTCTAAGTGTAACTTTTGCCCCTAATGCAAAAATATTTTGGGTAGATCCTCTAAGTTCTAATTGAATATAATTTGGTTTGACTTCTTGGTCTAACAGGGTGTTCTCAAAGACAAAAGCTGAATCGTTTATATTATTTATGACATAATCTAGATCTCCGTCTAAGTCCAAATCACTAACGACTGCTCCATTTGAAAAAGATGCAATTTTTAAACCCCAATCTTGAGTAGTATCTTCAAAATTTAAATTCCCAGTATTAGAAAATGCATAGTTAGGGATCTTAACTATTGGTATAGAGTCTAACATTGTTGAAATTGGGGTAAACGGCCCTGCATTTAACTTATAATTTGCAAAATCCATATCAGTTATATCTCTAGGAAAGCCATTGGTTATCAGTAGGTCTCTATTTCCATCATAATTAGCATCAAAAAATAATGGTGCCCAGCTCCAATCTGTTTGATAAATTCCAGCATATTGACCAATCTCTGAAAAGGGATAATTTCCTCCGTTATTTTTAAAAAGCATATTTCGCATATGCTGATTTTGATAGCCCCATTTTTTATTTAAAGTATTTTGGAAAAAAGAGCTTTTTGCAATAGTTGTTTTCTTACGTTGGTGTGTCTCTCCAAGCATGTCAAGGGATACAATATCCGTAAAACCATCGTTGTTAAAATCTGAGGCATCAGATCCCATTGAAAATTTACTCTGATGCAATAGTATATTTTCTATTTGATTTTTGAACGTTCCATCTTTTTGATTGATATAGAGAAGATCATTCGTCAGATAATCATTTGTAATAAACAAATCTACCCATTGATCTTTATTGACGTCTAAAGGGGTTACGCTAAGTCCAAAGCCTTCTATTGTAATCCCAGCTTTGAGGGTAATGTCCTGGAACGTTCCATTGCCCAGATTTTCATAGAGTTTATCGTTACTAAGAGCAGAACCATCTGTAATTTTTTTTCTATAATTGGTAGGTATGGTTTCGTTTTGTTCATTGTT
>JAYPMN010000198.1:0-3571 GCA_038129925.1 Flavobacteriaceae bacterium | reverse complement strand
TGAATGGGAAGCATTCATTGCCCATCCAACCATACGTGAACTTTGAGGAGAACCCAGATATTTTGCAATAGCGCCATAAGAGGTTACTTTTCCTTCGGGAATTTGACGGACAACTTCGTATACCTTTAAAAAAAAAGAGGGCTCTACGGTCATACTACAGTGTAAATTGCATATAGGTAATTGCTTTTCCCTCTTTTAAGAATTGCTTTTCGTAAAAGGTTTGTATGGCCGTAGCTACTTGTGGGGAACTGCTGTTGTTATAAATATCGTGATGGGCATAGAGAATGTCTCCCTGATTGGCTACCATCCCTAAAGTATAGCCAAATAAAAATTCGCTATCCGTCTTCAAATGGATAACACCTTTAGGCTTGAGAATTTTTTTATAATTTTTTAAAAAGTCGGGATGGGTCAATCGATGTTTACTTCTTTTATATTTAAGCTGCGGATCAGGAAACGTAATCCAAATTTCATCGACTTCATTTTTGGCAAAGCAAGAAGATATAAGTCCTATTTGTGTTCTTAAAAAAGCAACATTGCTTAAGCCTGTTTCAAGTGCTGTTTTGGCTCCTCTCCAAAAACGAGCTCCCTTAATATCGATACCTATATAATTTACCTTTGAGTTGTTTTGAGCAAGATGAACAGTGTATTCTCCTTTGCCACAACCCAACTCCAACACTAATGGGTAGTCATTTTTAAAAAAATCTTTTTTCCATTTCCCTTTAAGTGAAAAGTCAGCGGTAGTCAATAAGTCTCTATCTGGCTGAAGCACGTTGGCAAAGGTTTCATTTTCTCTAAAACGTTTTAATTTATTTTTACTTCCCACTGCGGTTTTACTTTTTGATAAAAATAGGAATTTTGAAACCTAGGGCATGCTTAATTTCGATCTAAAGTGAGGGAAAAAGAGAATTCTGAGCCAACTTTAGCTTCACTCTCCACAAATATTTTTTCACCATGAGCTTCTATGATATGCTTGACAATGGCAAGCCCAAGTCCGGAACCTCCCTGATTTCTATTTCGAGTTTTATCTACTCTATAAAACCGTTCAAAAAGTCGAGGCAGATGTTCTTCATCAATCCCTTCACCATTATCCGCTATACGAACCAAAATTTTATCTTCTTTCAGCACTTCTAAACTCACTTCTGTAACGCCCCTTTCGACTCCGTATTTTAAAGAGTTGACGATAAGGTTTGTCAATACCTGTTGGATTCGCTCTTCGTCAGCATAAACCATAAGCGGTTCTGGATATTCCCTATCAAACTTTAATACACTCTTATTTTCAGAAACTTGCATTTCAAGAAGTTCAAAGACGTTTTCAATAGCGGCTATTATATCAAAAGGTTTTTGATCTAAAGTTGCCATACCCGATTCAAACTTTGTAATCAAATCCAAATCTTTAATGATGTAAATAAGTCTATCTACACCTTTAGAAGTCTGTTTAAGGTATTTTTTAACGGTTTTTTTCTCATCAACTCCATCAAGTAAAGTCAAAACATACCCTTGAACTGTAAACAAAGGAGTTTTTAACTCATGAGCCAAATTTCCTATAAATTCTCTTCTGTAACTCTGTTCTTTTTTTAAGAGTTCAATTTCCAGATTTTGGTCTGAACTCAGCTTTTTAAGACTGGTTGTCAGTAAGTCAATATCTTCTGACTGGCCAACTGAAGGAGCATATGAGGTGGTAGGAATTAGACTTTTATAAAGCTCTCTTACTCGGGTGATTAAAAACCGTTCAAAACTGTAGGATAATACTATATATGCCAAGATTAGTATCAGAATAAACTCCAGTAAAAGCATGGAACTGAATTGAGAAATAGGGAGTTCTAAAATAATGAAAAGGAAGAAAAACTGAAGAAGCACCACCACAAAGGAGACTAGGAAAGCTGAAATAAAGCTTGCTTTTTTAAACTTAAACCGTCCCACAAGATTATTTTTCAGATTGAATGAACTTGTAGCCTACACCCTTAACTGTTTTAAAAAATCGATTTCCAATTTTTTCTCTAAGCTTTCTAATGTGTACATCAATTGTTCGATCTCCGACAACCACATCGCTCCCCCAAATTTTCTCCATAATCTTTTCACGCTTAAAAACCTTACCTGGTTTTGAGGCTAGTAGATAAAGTAATTCAAATTCTTTTCTCGGCATCGAAAGTTCTTTACCCTTTAGAGTCACCTTATATTCTTCTCTGTCGACCACTAAGTTTTTAAACTCTAATTGAGTGCTAGTAGCCTCTCTTTTTTTCATTCTTCTGAGTAAACCTTTAACCTTAGAAACCAATACTTTAGGCTTAACCGGCTTGGTTACATAGTCGTCTGCACCGACATCAAATGCAGCCACATAGGAATAGTCTTCTCCCCTAGCGGTTAAAAACATGATGATTGTTTCTTGGAATCGCTCGTCTTGTCTCAAACGCTCACAGGTCTCTATACCGTCTAAATCAGGCATCATTACATCTAAAATAATAAGGTGAGGGAGAAATTTTTTAGAAACCTTAATGGCATCAAGCCCGTTAGAAGCTGTCTTGATTTGATAACCTACCCTTTCTAAATTAAAACGAATAATTTCAAGAATGTCTGGTTCGTCATCAACCAAAAGAATTTTAATGTCCTCTTTTTTCATTTATTTAAAAAAATAAAATTAACATTTTATTGATGTATATCATGTTATCTAAGTATTAATATTAGCAATTATTTTATAGATTAACTTTGTAAAACTAGCCCCGTGAAGAAATTTTATTTATCCCTATTGTGTTTGTTTTCATTTACACTTCTAGCTAGTGAAGCGAAGTGTTTGTTATTCAATATTGATCCTTTTGAAAAAACGCAGTAGAATAGCCTACAGTTTTCAATTTTCCCGAATCCAGTAAAAAACAAAAGGCTGTATATCAAAATCAACAGTAGTGCAGAGAAACACATCGAAATTTTCAATGTTCTCGGAGAAAAAAACTTGAGGTAGTTACTTACATCGAAAGTATCTATTTAGGCGAGCTTCCCTTTGGGATTTATATTTTTAAATTAGAACAAGATGGAAAAAATGGATTGAAACGATTAGTCATTCCGTAAACAACAACAGTTTTTTGGCTAATTTTACCCCATGAGATCATCTTTACTCGCCTTTGATCGTATTACAAAAGATTCAGAATTTAATGAGCACGCTCTAGCGCTTTTTCAATATCAAATTGAGTATAATGCTGTTTATCGTTCATATTGTGATCTGATTAATATCAATCCTTCAGATGTTAAAGAAATAAAAGATATCCCATTTCTACCCATACAATTTTTTAAATCACATACGGTTTGTTCTTCTCCAAACACACCAACAAATTACTTTGAATCTAGCGGAACTACAGGTCAAATCCGATCCAAACACTATGTACTAGATTACAGTATTTATCATCAGAGTTTTGAAAGGGGATTTGAATTATTTTACGGATCTATTGAAGACTTTACCCTTATTGCATTACTTCCTTCCTATCTCGAACGAGATCATGCCTCCTTAGTGTATATGGCCAACGAATTGATTCAGCAAACCAAACAACCTTTAAGTGGTTTTTATTTGGACGAATGGGACAAG
>JAYPMN010000197.1:0-3584 GCA_038129925.1 Flavobacteriaceae bacterium | reverse complement strand
GATTTGAATAAAAATGTATATTTGTCGTCTCGTAATTTAAAAAATTCTAAAGTTGTAATCAACTCAGAATTAAACACTTACAACATTTCAAACGCCAATAGTTTGGTCTTTTGTGAGGGTGCTATTGCAGGACTAGAATCAATTTTGAATAGATCATAATGAGTGTATTAATAAAACCTATCATCACGGAAAAAGCCACTTTAGGAAGTGAGCTTCACAACCGATATACTTTTTTAGTACACCCAAAAGCTAACAAAGTTGAGATTAAAAAAGCAGTTGAGGCCACTTATGGAGTAAACGTAGAAAAAGTTCGCACACTAAACAGTGGACCCGAACGTAAAATGCGTTATACCAAAACCGGTATTCAAAAAGGTAAAACCAACGCAACCAAAAAAGCGATAGTGCAGGTTGCCGAAGGAGATGCCATAGATTTTTACAGTAACATATAATAGCGCCAGATGTCAGTAAGAAAATTAAAACCGATAACTCCAGCGCAGCGTTTTACAGTAGTCAACGGCTTCGATGCCCTTACAACTGATAAACCAGAAAAGAGTTTGTTGGCTCCAAAGAAAAGAACTGGGGGAAGAAATAACAAAGGGAAGATGACTGCACGCCACATAGGTGGTGGTCATAAAAAGCGTTACCGCATTATCGACTTCAAAAGAAATAAATTTGGTGTTGAAGCAGAGGTAAAAAGTATTGAATATGATCCAAACAGATCAGCATTCATAGCTCTTGTAGAATACACTGATGGTGAGAAACGTTATATCGTTGCTCAGAGTGGATTAAAAGTAGGTCAGAAAATTAGTTCTGGTAAAGGAGTAACTCCTGAAGTCGGAAATGCACTTTATCTTTCCGAAATTCCATTGGGAACTGTCATTTCTTGTATTGAATTAGTTCCAGGAAGAGGAGCTGTTATAGCAAGAAGCGCCGGAGCATTTGCTCAACTGATGGCTCGTGACGGAAAATTTGCCACAGTAAAAATGCCATCTGGTGAAACACGTATGGTACTGGTTACTTGTTTGGCAGCTATTGGAGTAGTATCCAATTCTGACCATCAGTTATTAGTAGCTGGTAAAGCTGGCCGCTCAAGATGGTTGGGAAGAAGACCGAGAACAAGACCTGTTGCAATGAATCCTGTTGACCATCCCATGGGTGGTGGTGAAGGACGTGCTTCTGGAGGTCATCCAAGATCACGAAACGGGATTCCTGCTAAAGGATACCGTACCCGATCTAAAACGAAATCTAGTAACAAGTTCATCACAGAACGTAGAAAAAAATAATATAGCATGGCTCGTTCATTAAAAAAAGGACCCTTTGTTCATCACAGCCTCGAAAAGAAAGTGATGAAAAACGTAGAAGAGAATAAAAAGTCAGTAATTAAAACATGGTCTCGCGCCTCTCTAATTACTCCTGATTTTGTAGGACAAACTATTGGAGTACACAATGGGAAAACATTTGTTCCTGTTTACGTTACAGAAAACATGGTAGGTCACAAATTGGGTGAATTTTCTCCAACAAGAAACTTCCGCGGACATGCTGGAGCAAAAAATAAAGGCAAAAAATAAAAGTACTCATGGGAAATCGTAAAAGACAATCCGCACAAGCGCTTAAAGAAGTCAAAAAAACACTGGCCTTTGCCAAGCTAAATAACTGTCCAACCTCACCTAGAAAGATGCGTTTGGTTGCTGACCAAGTTAGAGGTGAATCTATAGATAAAGCACTAGCAATCCTAAAGTTTAGTCCTAAGGAAGCCTCGCGACGCCTAGAAAAGCTCGTTCTTTCTGCAATTGCCAACTGGCAGTCGAAGAACGAATCTGAAGATATTGAAAAAGCTGCACTCTACATCTCTGAAATCAGAGTAGACGGAGGAAGCATGCTGAAAAGATTACGCCCTGCACCGCAAGGAAGAGCACATAGAATTAGAAAACGCTCAAATCACGTAACAGTTGTTTTGGGTTCAAACATGATAGAAGCATAATATGGGACAAAAAACAAACCCTATAGGAAACCGTTTAGGAATCATCAGAGGATGGGATTCCAACTGGTACGGAGGTAGAGATTATGGCGATAAGATAGCTGAGGATGATAAAATCCGCAGATACATTCACGCCCGTTTATCAAAAGCCAGCGTATCAAATGTAATCATTGAGCGTACACTTAAAATCATTACCATCACGATTACTACAGCCCGTCCAGGGATTATTATTGGTAAAGCTGGACAAGAGGTAGATAAACTAAAAGAGGAGCTCCGAAATATCACAGCTAAAGAAATTCAGATCAACATCTTTGAAATTAAAAGACCTGAACTGGATGCACAATTAGTTGGTGCCAGTATTGCAAGACAAATTGAAAGTAGAATTTCCTACAGACGTGCGATCAAAATGGCTATTGCTGCTGCGATCAGAATGAATGCTGAAGGAATTAAAATCCAAATATCAGGCCGATTGAACGGAGCTGAAATGGCGCGTTCTGAATCCTACAAAGAAGGACGTATACCACTCTCTACTTTCAGAGCTGATATTGATTATGCTTTAGTTGAGGCACACACTACTTACGGTAGATTAGGAATTAAGGTTTGGATTATGAAAGGGGAAGTTTACGGAAAACGTGAGCTGTCTCCACTCGTAGGAATGTCTAAAAAGTCTGGACAAGGTGGAGGAAATTCTGGAAAAGGAAATAACCTTCAGCGTCGCCGTAATTATTAATTTATAGGAACAAGAAGTCATGTTACAACCAAAAAAGACAAAATTTCGGAAAGCGCAGAAAGGGCGCATGAAAGGCTTATCTCAAAGAGGGCATCAACTTTCGAATGGAATGTTTGGGATCAAAGCATTGGATTCCGTTTTCATTACGTCAAGACAAATAGAAGCAGCGCGTATTGCAGCCACCCGTTACATGAAAAGAGAAGGGCAACTTTGGATTAAAATTTTTCCAGATAAACCCATCACTAAAAAGCCTCTAGAGGTGCGTATGGGTAAAGGTAAAGGTGCTCCAGAATATTTTGTAGCGGTGACTAAAGCTGGTAGAATCATGTTTGAAGTAGCAGGTGTACCTCTCAATGTAGCCAAAGAGGCACTTCGTTTGGCCGCCCAAAAACTTCCAGTAAAAACAAAATTTGTTATCGCTCGTGATTATAAAGCATAAGCAGGAATTATGAAACAATCAGAAATAAATAAGCTGTCAAAAGAGGACCTTCAAGATAAATTGGGAGAATTCCAAAAGCAACTTGGGGAATTGAAAATGACTCACGCCATTTCACCTTTAGAAAATCCGTTACAACTTCGATCTACACGCCGTGTGGTCGCAAGATTAAAAACAGCCCTAAGCAATCAAGAAGTATAAGCACATGGAAACTAGAAACTTAAGAAAAGAACGTGTAGGGGTGGTGACCAGTAACAAAATGGAAAAATCCATTGTGGTCTCTGAGGTCAAACGCGTAAAGCACCCGATGTACGGAAAATTCGTATTGAAGACTAAAAAGTACGTAGTTCACGATGAAAAGAATGACTGTAATATCGGAGATACTGTAAAAATTATGGAAACAAGACCAATGAGTAAGTCTAAGTGCTGGCGCATGGTTG